>DATDIY010000157.1:0-5280 GCA_036520815.1 Acidimicrobiales bacterium | reverse complement strand
CGCCGTCCGCGCACGCTCTCGGGACCGGCGCGAGAGGAACCGCTCAGTGGTCGTCGTCGGTCGGCTCGCCGCTCCCGGTCCAGAGGTGGACCCGACCGCGACCCTCGTTCTTGGCTCGGTACATGGCCGAGTCGGCGGCGGCGAGCATGGCGTCGGGTTGGTGGCAGCGATCCGATGCCATCACGAGCCCGATCGAGACCCCCACCCGCGCCGTGACCGAGCCGACGCTGACCGGCTGGGCGATCGCGTCGACGAGGCGATTGGCCACGGTGGTGAGCAGGTCCATGTCCTCGACGCCCTCGACGAGGACGGCGAACTCGTCGCCCCCGAGGCGGGCCGCGGTGTCCGTGTCGCGGACGACGGAGTGGATGCGGTCGGCGACCTCGGTGAGCACGGCGTCGCCGACCTGGTGGCCGTAGGCGTCGTTGACCGGCTTGAAGGCGTCGAGGTCGCAGAACATCAGCGCCACCGGGGTGCCGTAGCGGCCGTAGCGGTTGAGGGCGAGCTCGAGGCGATCGTAGAGAAGGAGTCGGTTGGGCAGCCCGGTGAGGTAGTCGTGGGTGGCGAGCTGGCGCAGCTTGCGCTCGGCGCTCTTCAACTCGGTGATGTCCCGGGCGAGGATCGACACCGCGATCGGTTCCGCCGGCCGGTCCGGGGTGGCGCCCCCGGGGCGCAGGGCGACGACCCGGGCCGACACCGGTAGCAGCCGCCCCTGTGGGGTGCGGAAGACGAGCTCGCCCTGCCAGCTCCCATCCCCCACCAGGCTGGGCTCGACGACCTCCTGGATGATCTCGACGCTGCCGGCGTCGAGCACGTCGGCGAGGCGCGCCGTGCGGGCCACCACCTCGACGCCGAGCACCTCGCGAGCCGCCTTGTTGCCGTAGGTGAGCGTGCCGTCGGCGTCGGCCGTCAGCAGGAAGTCGGAGCCCTCCTCGAGGACCTCGACCAGGCCGGGCGGGAGCGGCGGGGTGGCGGCGACGGGCCGGAAGTCGAACACCTGCGCCACCAGGCCCTCGACCGTGCCATCCGGTCCGAAGACCGGGGCCACGTGAGCCCGGATGGGCCAGGTGAGACCCGAGAGCGCCGCCGGCGATGCCGCCAGCAGGCACTCGAAGGCGTTGCGGCGACCGGCGACGACCTCCTCGACGGCCACGACGACGCCGTCGGCCTCACCGGGTTCGACCATGGCCTCCAGCGGACGGCCCACGAGTTGGTCAGGTGTCGCGCCGAGCAGGTCGGCGAGCACCGGGTTGGCATGGAGCACGGCACCGTCGGGACCGAGGAGGGCGGCGCCGATAGGCATCGTGTCGAACACGCCGGCGCCGCTGCGGCCCGACACCGGAGCGCTGCCGGCGCGCGGCGAGGTCTCCTCCACGCCCCCGTCCCCGCGGCCCTGTTCGCTCATCACCTCTCCCACCGACACGCCTGCACCAGGCGGTCACCGCGCCACGGCGCGACCCGTCGGCCCTGGTCAGCCTACGTTTCCACCACGCTCCGTGGCCATCCGTGGAGGGACTTGGGTCGAACGACCTACCTGGCGGCCAGGGCGGCGTCAGGCGGTGATCGCGACGAGCGCCAGCACCCCGAGGGCGAGCACCACGAGGGCGAGCACGGCGAGCACCACATTGACCCCACGGCCGCGCGACCGGATCAGCCCGAAGTCGACGACGTCCTCGCGGCTGCGGTGCAACCGGTAGGCGTCATCGGCCGGCGTGCCCACCTTCGGGAGGTGGTGCTGCGGCTTGCGCGGCTTGCGGGTCTTCTTGTGGTTCGCCACGGCGGGCACGCTAGCGCCCTCGCCCTACGGAGCCTGGCGCATGGGTAGCGTGAGCGTGTGCCCGACCAGACCCCAGGACGCACCATCGTCGAGACGTTCTGGCAGAACGCCGAACGGTACGGTCCGAGGCCGGCACTGCGCCGACGGGCCGGCCACGAATGGGAGACGCTGACCTGGGAGGACTACGCCGCCCGGGTCTCCGACGTGGCCGCCGGACTGATCCGCCTGGGCCTCGCCGCCGGCGACACCGTCGGGGTCCTGTCGGGGAACCGCCGCGAGTGGCACATCGCCGACCTCGGCATCCTGGCGGCCGCCGGGGTCACGGTGCCGGTGTACCCGACGAACTCGTCGAGCCAGGTGGCCTTCGTCCTCGAGCACGCCGAGTGCCGCTTCCTCTTCGTGGAGGATCTCGATCAGCTCTCGAAGGTCCTGCTGCGCCGCCACGAGCTCCCCCACCTCGAGCGGGTCTTCGTGTTCGACCGCGGCGATGGCCTCGATCACGACTTCGTGAGCGACCTCGACGAGCTCGAGGACCTCGCCGCCGAGGAGCTGGCCGAGCACCCCACCGTGCTGGAGGACCGGGCCCACGCCCTCGGCCCCGACGACCTGGCCACGATCGTCTACACGTCGGGCACGACCGGCCACCCCAAGGGGGCCATGCTGACCCACGGCAACCTGGCCGCCAACATCGACAACATCACCCAGGTCGTTCCGGTGGGCCCCGACGATCGGTTCCTCTCGTTCCTTCCGCTGTCCCACATCGCCGAGCGCACCGTCAGCGATTTCGGGCAGGTGCTCGCGGGGGGCGAGACCTGGTTCGCCCAGAGCCTGGCCTCGGTGCAGGAGGACCTCGTCGCCTGCCGGCCGACGATCTTCTTCGCCGTGCCGCGCGTGTGGGAGAAGTTCCGCGAAGGCATCCGTGAGCACGTGACGACCCTGCCCGGACCGAAGCGGGTGCTGGCCGAGCGCTACCTCCACCTCGCCGCCCGCAGCGGCAGGGTCACCGGCTCCGGCGCCGTTCTCTCGCGAGCCGAACGACTGCAGCACAAGGCGCTCGACGGTCTCGTCGGGCGCACCATCCGGGCCCAGCTCGGCCTCGACAAGACCCGCTACCTCGTCTGCGCCGCCGCTCCGGTGCACCCGGACCTGCTCCGGTGGTTCCACGGCCTGGGCCTCCCGGTCGCCGAGGTCTACGGCCAGACCGAGAACTGCGGCGTCAGCACCATGAACCCGCCCGGCGCCATCCGCGTCGGCACCGTGGGCACGGCCGTGCCCGGTGTCGAGGTGCGCATCGCGGAGGACGGCGAGGTCCTCTCCCGCGGCGGCAACGTCACCATCGGCTACCACCGCGACGACATCGGGACCGCAGAGCTGCTCGACGACGAGGGGTGGATGCACACCGGTGACCTCGGGGTGATCGACGCCGAGGGGTACCTCTCCATCACCGGCCGCAAGAAGGACGTGATCATCAACGCCGCCGGCAAGAACATCTCCCCCCAGGAGATCGAGACCCGGCTGCGCTACGAGCCGCTCATCTCCCAGGCGGTCGTGATCGGCGACGGACGGCCCTACCTGACCGCCCTGCTCACGCTCGACAGCGAGGCACTGCGGGAGTGGGGCGAGCACCACGGCCGCAGCGGTTCGGTCGAGGCGCTCTGCGCGGACCCCGAGGTCCTGGCCGCGGTGGCCGACAGCGTGGACCGGGTGAACCTCGAGCACGCGCGGGTCGAGGGGATCAAGCGGTGGCACGTGCTGCCGGCCGACCTGACCGTCGCCAGCGGCGAGCTCACCCCGACGCTGAAGGTCAAGCGCAATGTGGTGGCCGAGCGCTACACCGACGAGATCGAGGCGCTCTACGCCCGGTAGCCGACCCCCACCACCTCGGCCAGGCCTTCCCGCAGGCAGGCGCCCAACACGACCGGGTCCTCCACCGCGGTGGTGTCGCAGGCGATCCCGATGCATGCCGTGTCGAGGTGCGAGAGCAGCGTCACCGACAGCGCCGACCCACCGGGCGGGGCGAACGCGAACTCCCGTAGGAGCTCGGCACCGGCGATCCACGACCGCGTGGGGATGCCCGGCACGTTGCTGCACACGACGTCGACGCTGGTCAGCAGGCCCCGCATCACGACGGTCGTGAGCGGACCGGGCAACATCTCGAGCGTCGTGGCCAGCACGTCGGTGAACTCCAACGCCGGTTCGTCCCGCCACGATCGGGCCACGGCGCCCACCACCCGCATCCGCTCGGCGGGGTCCTCGATGTCGGCCGGCAGGCCGAAGCGGGCCGGGGTGAAGTGGTTGCCGAGGAGCTCGTCGCCCTCGCCACGGCCGCTGATCGGCATGGTGATGCGCAACGTCTCCAGGGCGACGGCGTGGCGGGCGTGGTACCGGGTGAGGCCGCCGACGACCGCGGCGAGGAAGGCGTCGTTGACGGTGCCGTCGACGACCTTGGCCGCCCGGCGGAGATCCTCGATCGGCACCTCGAGCAGGCCCAGCCGGCGCCCGAGGCCGCGCCCCCGCAGCACCGGCGACGACGGCGACGCGCTGGGCCGCAGGAGGCGCAGCGCCGACGGCACCAGCGCCGGCAGCTCTGGCGCCAGCCGTAGGGCGGTCTCGGGGAGCCCGCCCGCGACGCGCACGGCGGCGCCCATCTGATCGACGAGCGAGCGGGCCAGGCACTCGAGGGGTCCGGGCACCGTCGGGGCCCGACCGTGGCGCGGCGAGGGCGGCGGGTCGAGCGGCACGTCGGCGCGGTCGTCGAGCAGCGCCAGGGCCAGCTCGATCCCGCCGACCCCGTCGGTGAGCGAGTGATGGACCTTCTGGATGATCGCAGCCCGTCCGTCGGCCAGGCCCTCGACGAGGGTGAACTCCCAGAGCGGCCGCTCGCGGTCGAAGGCGGCCATGGCGATGGGCTCGGCGACGGCGAGCAGGACCGACAGGTCGTTCGGACTCGGCGCCTCGACCCGTCGCAGGTGATAGGCGAGATCGAAGTCCGGATCGTCGACCCACCGGGGCGGCCCCAGGCCGAGCGGGGTGCCCACGACCCGCTGACCGAGGCGCGGGACGTCCTCGACGGCCCGGTCGAGGCGGGCCACGAGACGGCCCCAGTCGGGGGCCCGGTCGAGCACTCCGATCGCGGTGATCGTGGAGCGCAGGACCGGGTCGCGTTCGATGTCCCAGAGGACGGCGTCGGACGGGCTCATCGTGGTCGACGGACGGCCCTCGGGCACGCCCGGACCGGCCTCCGGCGACGGCGGGGAGTGGCGGGGATCGGCCACTGGGATCCTCTCTCGAGCGACACCGGCGCGCTGTCGGCGACGGGTCCAGCGTAGGGTCCGACGCCCCGCACAGCAGTGGAAGGGCCCTACGCTCGGCGACGATGACCGAGCTCGGACCGATGCCACCGACCCCGGACGTGGGCCCGGTCGCCACCGACGCCGGGGAGCTCGAACCGATCGCTCCGGGCGTGTGGGTGTGGCTCGGCACTGACGGCGCCGGCGAGGCCG
>DATDIY010000156.1:0-4691 GCA_036520815.1 Acidimicrobiales bacterium | reverse complement strand
CGGCCCCGGTGGCGCGGGTGGCGCCAGGGCACAGCTGCAGCTCCTCCAGCGCCTCGCGTTCGGGCCGCAGCAGGGGAACGACCGGGCCCAGCGCCGGCCCCGCCTCGCGGTGGGCCTGACGGGTCGGTGCCTCCTCGCCGTAGCCCTCCATGGTGGAGGCCCACGCTCGGGCCCGAGAGGTGAGCTCGCTCATGGCTCCATCCTCGTCGCTGGGTACGACAGGCGCAGGTCCACCGCGGTTCCCGCCCGTCTCGGGGCGCGCTGTTCCACGATGCGGAGCGACTCGAGTGGTGACCCCACACCCGATATGGGTCGTTCGGCCCATTTTTCGGACCAAGAGGCCCAGAGACTCACGTTCCGTGTTAAGAGAACCACGGAAAACGTCCGATGCTTGGTCGGCGAACGAGCACCAGCTCGCGTGGTGGGAGAGATCTGAGCGATGCAGGCGATGACGAGGGCATCCAGGACCTGGCGGCGGTGTGCCGACCCCTCGCGCCCCCGTCGGCTCCGCTGTCGCGGTGACGAGGGTGCCGCCCTGGTCGAGGCCGCCTTCATCAGCCCGGTGTTCCTGCTCGTCCTGTTCGGAGTCCTCGAGTTCGGCGGCGCCTACCGCGACTACCTGACCGTGAACAACGCCGCCGTCGCCGCCACCCGCCAGGAAGCGGTGCAGGGCGCCAACGTCCAGGCCGACTGGCTCACCCTCCAGGCCATCAAGAAGGCGTCGAGGGCGTTCCCGGTCACCGACATCGAGTACATCGTCGTGTGGAAGGCGTCGGGGCCGACCGACTCCGTTCCGACGAACTGCAAGACCTCCGGGCAGACCCTGGGCACCGCCACCGCTCCGACCAACGGCTCGTGCAACCGGTTCACGGTCAGCGACCTCCAGTCCACGACCGGCGACGCCTGGACCTGCGCCTCGCCCGACCCCATCCAGTACTGGTGCCCGACGACGCGGAAGGTCGCCCTGTCCTCCAACAGCGGCAACGGCCCCGACTACCTCGGCGTGTACATCCAGATGAAGCACAACTACATCACCGGGTTCTTCGGCAAGAGCGTGACGCTCAGCGCCAGCTCGGTCACGAAGCTGGAGCCGGCGACGCCATGAGGATCCGCCCCACCACCGCCGCAGGCACCGCTCACCGACGGTGCCAGGGCGACGACGGCGCCGTGCTGGTCGAGGCCGCCCTCGTGCTGCCGTTCCTGGTGATGCTCGTGCTCGCCACCGTCGAGTTCGGCGTGGTCTGGCGCAACCAGAACATCCTGACCTCGTCGCTGCGTTCGGCGTCCCGCGTGGCCAGCCAGGCCATGAAGGACTCGAAGGCCGATCTCTTCACGCTCCAGGCGTTCATGGGGAGCATCGCCAGCGCCAAGAACGTGACCGTCAAGAAGGTCATCATCTACACGGTCAACGAGACCACCAACCCCAACGGGAACGTGCCCAACTCGTGCAAGACGGCCAGCACGTCGACCGCCGGGCCCAACGGCGTGTCGGGCACCTGCAACGTCTACATCGCCAGCCAGCTGACCACCGCCAACCTGGTGACGGCCAACTTCGGCTGTGCGTCCGGTGACTACGACCAGAACCTGTGCCCGACCACCCGCACCAACTCGCTGCCGGCGACCCCGACGACGATCGGGATCTACGCCGAGGTGGATTCGAAGATGTCGACCGGCCTGTTGAAGGCCAGCTCCTTCACGCTCACCGACAAAGCGGTGACCCGAGTGGAACCGAGTCCCGTATGAGCCCGAGAGACCGTACGCGGACCCGTCGTCGCTGGAGCCTCAAGCGCCGCGCCGGCCGAGACGACGGTGGCTACATCCTCGTCCTCACCACCCTCATGCTGATCCCGCTGATCGCCTTCACGGCGTTCGCGGTCGACCTCGGCGCCTGGTACGCGCAGTCGTCGAAGATGCAGCGAGCGGTCGACAACGCCGCCCTCGCCGGCGTGGTGTGGCTCCCCGATCAGGCCACGGCCACCAGCGCGGCCACCAAGGTCCTCCAGAGCAACGGCTACACCGGCCAGATCGCCGTGTCGTTCCCCTCCGGTGGCCAGCAGATGAAGGTCAGCATCACCAGGGACGGCGCCCAGTACTTCTCCCAGCTGGTGACGGGCAAGCCCAGCCTCACCCGCTCGGCCACCGCCGAGTTCAACAAGCCGGTGCCGTTGGGCAGCCCGGCCAACACGGCCGGCAACATCATCAACAACGTGGCGTCCTGCCCGCAGTTCCAGCCGACGCAGAACCCCGGCTGTGGTCCACAGCCGATGCTGTGGCAGGCCATCCAGGGACCCTACGAGAGCCACGCCAACGGTGACGCCTACGCCACCTTCTGCGCCACCGGCGACTCGGGCAGCGGCTGCGGCAACGCCGCCAACCCGACCAACGACGACTACCAGCCCGAGGGCTACGAGTACGTCATCGACGTGCCCCAGTCCGCCGTCGGCAGCCCGATCACCGTGCAGATCTGGGACGCGATCGAGACCCAGCGCACCACCGGTACCGGCTCGTCGGGCAACGACTGCAACCGGGCGGCGGCGCCGTTCAACGGCACCTGGCCGACCACGAGCTTCAGCCAGCAGAACTGCCAGACCGGCGACTCGGGCCCGACCGACCGCAACGGCATCCCGATGCAGTTCCAGATCTGGGACAACGACGGCTCCGATCTCACCGTCAACTTCGACACGGCGATCTCGGGCTGCGAGCTGTACATCCCGCGTGACACCGCCGCCAACCCCACCGCGGTGAGCACCTACAAGAACCAGTGGGCGAACGTCTGCACCTTCACGCCGACGAAGGCCGGCGCCTACCCGATGCGGGTGAAGAGCTCCAACATCGTGCGCCCCAACGGCACCGTCATCCCCGACAGCACCAGTGCCACCGGCTGGAACGCCTACTCGATGCGGGCGACCTCGGGCGCCTCCGGTGTGCGGCTCTACTCGCTCACCAACCTGTCGATCTGGACGAACACCCCCGGCACCACGGCCCGGTTCTACCTGGCCGAGATCAAGCCCGAGCACAAGGGCAAGAAGATCGTCCTGGACCTGTTCGACCCGGGCGACGGCCAGTCGGGCACCTACCAGCTGCAGGTGCTGGCCCCGCCGCAGACGTCGCCCTACAACACCCCCGCCGTCGGTTCGCCGATCGTGCCGCCGAGCTACGGCCGCACCGTCCCGTTCACCAACGTGGCGGACACCTGTCGGGCCAACACGAACGGGTCGAACAGCCGAGGCGGGGGAACGCTGACCAACGTGTCCAACTGCCAGGTCACCACGAGGTCGGGTAGCACCCAGTACTACCAGGACAAGTGGCTGCGCTTCGAGATCCAGCTCTCGGCCAACTACGACTGCTCGACCGACTGCTGGTGGACCATCAAGTACGACTTCGGCGCCGGCAGCAGCCCGAACGACCGCACCACCTGGGCGCTCAGCGTCCTCGGTGACCCGGTCCACCTGGTCGAGTAGCCCCGTCCGAACCCACGGCGGGGCCGCGGCCCCCAACCCGTAGGCTGTCCCGTCGTGTCCGGGTTCGTCGACGAGTGCCAGATCAACGTGCGGGGCGGCGACGGCGGCGCGGGCTGCGTCGCCGTCCGGCGCGAAGCCCACGTGGCCAAGGGCGGTCCTGACGGCGGCGACGGCGGCCGCGGCGGCGACATCTGGCTGGTGGCCGACCGCAACGTCGCCTCCCTGCTGGCCTTCAAGGACCACCCGCACCGTCGGGCGCCGAGCGGCACCCACGGCTCCGGGAAGAAGAAGCACGGCCACGGCGGCGACGACCTCATCGTGCACGTTCCGGAGGGCACCGTGGTGCTCGACCGCGACGGAGCACCGCTCGCCGACCTGGTGAACCAGGGCGACCGGTGGCTGGCGGCCGCCGGTGGGCGGGGCGGCAAGGGAAACGCCCGGTTCCTCTCCAACCGGCGGCGGGCGCCGATGTTCGCCGAGCAGGGCGAGGCCGGGGAGGAGCGGTGGCTCAACCTCGAGCTCAAGCTCATGGCCGACGTCGCCCTCGTCGGCTTCCCCAACGTGGGCAAGTCCACCCTGATCTCACGCATCTCGGCGGCCAAGCCCAAGATCGCCGACTACCCCTTCACCACGCTCGAACCGAACCTCGGGGTGGTGCGCCTCGATGACAGCTTCGAGTACGTGGTGGCCGACATCCCCGGTCTCATCGAGGGGGCCAGCGAGGGGCGGGGCCTCGGCCACCGGTTCCTCCGCCACATCGAACGGGCCCGGGTGCTGGTGCTGCTCATCGACCTGGCCGGCGGCGTCGAGGGCATGACCGCCGAGTCGCCCGCCGAGCAGGCCCGGATCCTGCTGGCGGAGCTCGAGGCCTACCGGCCCGAGCTGGTCGACCGTCCCCGCCTCGTGGTCGGCTCGCGCGCCGACCTCGCCCCTGACTACCTCGAGGTCGCCGAGTCCGGCGAGGCCACCACGACAGACGACGGCCTGGCCCTCGACCTGTGCGTCTCGGCGGTCACCGGTGCCGGGCTGGGCCGTCTCGTCGGGCGGACGGGCGACGCCGTACGCGGTGCCCGCACCACCGAACCCGAGGTCGAGGGCTTCGTCGTGTACCGCCCCGTCGCCGAAGGCTTCCGGGTGGAACGAGGCGACGACGGTGCCTTCATCGTGATCGGTCGATCGGCTGAACGAGCGGTCGCCCTCTCCGACCTCACCAACCTCGAGGCCCTCGAC
>DATDIY010000155.1:0-2029 GCA_036520815.1 Acidimicrobiales bacterium | reverse complement strand
TCGGGGCGCCGCCTCTGCAGCAGTCGCTGGGCGTTCTTGCCGACCTGTTCGATCACGGGCCGCAGCACAGGATTGCGGAGCCCGCCGGCGCTGTGCGCGTTGAAGTACTTGACGCCCGCTCCGCCTTCGGCGACGGCGGCCTCGACGAACGGGTGCAGCGGGTTGCTGTCACCGTCCTCGCCCATCTGCTCACGCGCCACATCGAGGATCCCGCTCAGTGCTCGGGGGTCGACGAACTCCTTGAGCTGCACCCATCCGTGCTCGTGCAGGTGTTCGACCTCGTCGTCGGTCACCATGCGGCACGGCGGCGACTGGAGCCCCGTTCCCTCGCTCATCAGACGAAGTTCCCCGCGGTGCGGAAGGCGTAGAGGCCCGGGGTCTCGCCCTCGGGTGGGGTGCCGCCGACCGAGAGATCGGCGACCGAAGGGCCGATGCGATCGGCCACCCGCTGGAGCTCGGCTCGGTCGAGCCCGTACACGTCGATGGCGACCTCGCCGAGCATTGGCGCCACGTACTTCGGGTCGATGCCGGAGAAGGTCTGCGCCATGGCCTCGCGCGTGTGTGGCCACGTGCCCTCCGGGTGGGGGTAGTCGTCGCCCCACATCGTGTTGCCGACCAGGTCGTGCTCGATGGCGAACCTCGCCTCCCAGTTCGAGAGGAAGCTCGCCCCGAAGTAGCAGTGCTCACGGAAGTAGTCCGACGGAGGTTTCCCCAGCGACGCACGCAGGGAGATGCCGTTCGGCCCGTGGAACAGGCCGTCCATGTCGCTCATCACCTGCGGTGACCAGTCGATCCACTGCTCGGTCAGCACCAGCTTCAGACCGGGGTACCGGGCGAGGGTGCCGCCGAGGATCATGACCCAGACGCCGCGACGGGTCCGCCACGCGGTCTCCATCATGTACATCGCCTGGGCGCCGGGCCCCTCGTAGGGGTAGTGCTCGCCCCCGCCGCCGTGGGTGTTCAGCGAGAGCCCGGTGGCCTCGCACGCCGCCCACAGTGGCTCCCACACCGGATCGTTCAACATCGGGAAGTCACCCCGTGGCGCGGGCAGGTTGATGCCGCTGAGTCCGTGCTCGGCGGCCCACTCGACCTCGCGGACGCAGGCCTCGGGGTCCGAGATCGGGATGTGGGCGATGCCGAAGTGGCGCTCCGGCGCCTCTGCGACGAAATCGGCGAGCCACCGGTTGTAGATCCGGACGCCGACGGGCTCGAGCTCGTTGTACCGGGAGTGGCCCCACGAGATGAGGCCGGTCGTAGAGAACGGGATCGACTGCCCGTTCAGGCCGCCGTGGTAGATGATGCAGGCGGCCACTCCGGCGCGGTCCATGTCCGCCAACCGGGCGTCGCTGTCCTGTAGGCCCGGCACGAGGCTGGCCTCGTAGCTCCGCTGCAGGAACGCCCGGTCCATCTGGTCGGGATTGCGGAACCCGGCGACCTTGCCGAACTCGTCGGCGTCCTCGGCGGCCAGCTTCCGTGGCTTGGCCCCCATCGTCCAGGTCTCGCCGTCGCCGTCCTTGGACTCCGTGGACCGCCAGGCCAGGAGCCCGGCCGCCTTCATCTCGTCGGTGAACCGGTCGAAGTCCTCGAGGTGGTTGGCCTCGCAGTACGGGCGCAGATGTTCGCGCACCGATGGGCCGACGTGGCCGTCGGTCGACACGACGATGTAGCGCTGCTCGGTGCCGTTCTCGGTCTCTGGCATCGCGCGTCCTCCGTTCTTCGTCACCAACGTATCGGCGGCCTGGCACTCAGTGCCATCCCTGCTGTCGTTACGAGGCCGTGTCGCCGGGCGTGTCGAGCAGCTCGGGATGAGCGGCGCGGAGGTGCGCACCCCAGTCCGGGTCGTCGGCCGCGACGTGCCGCGCCGCGACTCGTTGGGCGTCGCCGAGTTTCACCTTCTCACTCGCCGTGTAGGCCAACTCGTCCTCGTCGACGAACACCACCCGCTTGGGAACCTTGTACGACGCGAGCACCCCCCTGAGGTGTTCGAGGATCTCCTCGGCGGTGACCGGGTCGGCGTCGTCGCGGATCG
>DATDIY010000154.1:0-4392 GCA_036520815.1 Acidimicrobiales bacterium | reverse complement strand
GGTGGGCTGCACCACGCCTGCCGCCAGGGCGTCGTCGAGGCGGGCGTAGGCCTCGCGGTCGTCGAGGCCCGAGACGGCCACGAACTCGTCGGTGTCGAAGCGCACGCCGACCACCGCCACCCGCTGGAGGGCGTCACGGGTCGTCCGCTCGACCCCACCGAGCAGATCGGCGTCGAGCGAGATGACCCACCCGGACTTCGCGGAGGCCCGTCCCGCCAACTCGGTCGCCGCGAACGGCGACCCGCCGCTGAACGCCTCGATCGACCGGAGCACGTCGTCGGGGGCGTCGGGCGCGATCCGGCGGACGAGCACGTCGATCTGGTCCGGAGCGAGCGGACCGGCCACCACCTCAGTGGCGGCGTGACGGGCGAGCAGGCTGCGACGGATCTCCTCCAACGCGCTGCCCGGGGGGGTGGGTCGGTGGGCGAGCACGAGACAGACGTGGTCCTCGAAGGTCGAACGGGCGAGGTGGTGCAACAGGCGCAGGCTGGCGTCGTCGGCGTCGTGCAGGTCGTCGATGGTGAGGAACAGACCACCGCGGTCGGCGCCGGCGCGGACGAGGGCGAGGGCGGCCACGAAGAGGCGCTGGTGGGAGCCGTCGCCCGACCAGCCGACGTCGACGCCGCTCGAGGCCTGCTCCAGCTCGTCGCGGTCGCGGGCGGAGAGCTCATCGAGCAGATCCGGCCGCTGCCGGCAGAGGTCAGCCAGCGCCTCGAGCACCGGGGCGTAGGGCCAGGAGCCCTCGACGGTCGCTGTGACGCCGCGGCCCACCCCGAAGCCGAGCTCGCGGGCCCGCTCGGTAGCGGCAACCAGCAGCGCCGACTTCCCCATCCCCGCAGCGCCGGAGACGATCACGACCGAGCCCTTCCCGCCGGCGGCGTGGTCGAGGGCGTGGCGTAGCGCCCCGAGCTCGCGGTCGCGCCCCACCAGCCGTTCGGGGCCACGGGCCACGACCTCGTGATCACCGAGCAGCCGGTCGCGCAGCTCGATGGCGTCGAGACCGGGGGCGACTCCCAGGTCACCTCGCAGGGCGCGCTCCATGCGCTCGAACTGGCGCAGGGCCGCATGGCGGTCACCGGCGGCGGCATGGCGGCGCATCAGAGCCAGATGGGCCAGCTCGTCGGTGGGCTCCAGCTCGGCGACCGCGTCCCAGCGTTCCAGCAGCCGCAGCAGGTCGAGGTGGCGCAGGCGCAGCCCGTCCCGTCGGGTCTCGCTCCACGGCTCGTAGAGGTCGTGAGGAAGGAGGTCGCCGGCGTAGACGTCGACGGCGGCGCGCGCCGACGCCTGGTCGCGCCGGGCCAGGGCGACCGACGAGAGCGCCTCGAAGCGGTCGACGTCGACCGTCACGTCGCTGTCGGGGAAGAGCAGGACCCGTTCGTCGCGCAGGACCACGGCGGCGGGACGGTCAAAGGCCCGGCGCACGTAGTGGGCAGCCTTGTGCAGCTTCGGGGCGGCCCGATCGAGGGTGTCGTCGGGCCAGAGGGCGTCGATCACCAGCTCGCGGTGCAGCGACCGATCCGGGGCGAGGGCGAGCAGCTTGACCAGGTTGGCAGCCGCGCGCCGCGACCACCGCTCGTCGGGCACCGCCACCCCGTCGACGGCCACGACGAAACCGCCGAGCATCGAGACGTCCACCGTGGGCATGGGCTGGTCACCCCCGTTCGGGCTGTGGTCGACCGCTCCGCCGGGCCGATCGGGTCCGAGTGTAGGGAGCGGTCCCTCCCGGGGCGCCACAGGGTGTTCGACCACGTCACGGACGCTGCCCGGCGGACCTTCCCCCGACCTTCCCCGGCCGTCTCGCCCACGGGAAGACCCCGGTCCGAGCCCCTCCGTACCGTCCGCCCCATGACCACCACGACCTCGATCCGCCCGGACGAGGCGCTCGCCGTCGAGAGCCGACAAGGACAGCCCGACCGGCTCGTTCGGGCCCTGCCACCGGGCCTGGCCGGCGCTCGTGACGTCCTGCCCCTCGTCGTCGGCGTGGTGCCGCTGGCGATGGTGATCGGCGTCACCGCCCGGGCGACCGGGATCGACCTGACCGTGGCGTGGGCCGGCTCGTTCCTGCTGATCGCCGGGTCGGCGCAGCTCAGCCTCGTGCAGATGCTCAGCGACGGCGCCGGTCCGCTGTCGATCGTCGCCACGGTGACAGCCGTCAACGCCCGCTTCGTCGTCTACTCGCTCGGCTTCCGTCGCTGGTTCGAGGACGAGCCGCTCGGCCGCCGGCTCCTCCTTGCGTTCCCGCTGGTCGACCAGCTCTACCTCGTCTGCCAGCAGCGCTTCGCCACCGAGTCCAACCCCTCCTGGCGTCGGCGCTACTACCTCGGAGCAGCCGGCGTGCTCGTCGGGTGCTGGTCGGCCGCACAGGCGCTCAGCATGGCCTTCGCCGGTTCGCTGCCGCCGTCCGCAATGTTCGAGATCGCCACCCCTCTGGTGTTCCTCGGCTTCCTCGTGCCCGCCATCGTGGACCGCTCGACCGCGGCAACGGTCGCCGCCGCCGCGGTGGCCACGGTCGCCGGCTCCCAGCTCCCGTTCCACAGCGGCCTCGTGGCCGGGATCGCCTGTGGCGTGCTGGCCGGCATCGCGACCCAGGAGCGGCAGTGATGACCGCCTGGGCCGTCCTGTTCGCCGCCGCGGCCGCGACCTACCTGCTGCGCATCTCGATGGTGGTGGCCCTGGCCGGGCGATCCGTTCCCGCCCGTGTGGAGCGACGACTCTCGGTGATGGGCCCGGCCGTGCTCGCCGCCATCGTCGCCAACTCGTTGTTCGTCCACCACGGTGCCCCCGCCCTGCCCACCGTCCCGACTGCGCTCGGCGTTGCCGCCGCCGTGCTCGTGGTGGCCCGCACCCGCCGTCCCAACAGGGCCCTGCTCGTCGGGCTGCCGGTGGCGTGGCTGGCAACCCTCCTCCTCCCCACCTGACCCGAAGGAGCCCGTGATGTCCTCCATCTATCCGATCCGGACCACTGACCGTTCGCTCGCCCGACTCGTCGCCGGTGCGCCCGTCCGCCTGCTCGGCGTGTGGGCCCACCCCGACGACGAGGCCTATCTGAGCGCCGGTCTGATGCGCCGGGTCGTCCGCTCGGGCGGCTCCGTCACCTGCCTGATGGCGACCCGGGGGGAGGCCGGCGTCGCTCCCGACGATCCACGCCCACCGTCGGTCGTCGCGGCGATGCGCGAGCAGGAGCTGCGCCAGGCCATCGGCCCGCTCGGCGTCGACCTGCTGCCGTTCCTCGGCCATGCCGACGGCGGCTGCGACGACGTGGCTCACGAGGTCGGCGTGCGTCAGGTGCTCGACGCCATCGAGGCGGTGCGCCCGCACGTCATCGTCACCTTCGGCCCCGACGGCATCACTGGCCACGCCGACCACCTGGCGATCCACCGTTGGGCGACCGACGCCTGGGCCCGCACCGGACGGGGCGCCCTGCTCTACACCACGATGACGCGCGACTTCCTCGAGGACCGCCGCGCCCTGCACGAACGGGTCGGGGTGTTCGGTGACCACGACCCTGTCGGGGTCGCGTCGTCGGAGGTGGCACTCACCGTCGAGCTCGGCGAGGTGGAGCTCGACGTCAAGCGACGCGCCCTCGCCGCCCACGCCAGCCAGACCGCCGGACTGGCCCAGGCGATGGGTGAGGACACCTACCGCACCTGGTGGCGGACCGAGACGTTCCGCGAGCCCACCCACGACGAGGTCGCACACGCGACACATCCCTCTTCTGGCACGCGGTTCGTCCGCACGTCCGGACGGAACGCGTACCAGAACGTGGGGTGACGGGCCGGACGGACCCTCGGACGGTCAGCGCTTGCGGCCGAAGCGCCGCTTGAGGCGGCCGAGGGCGCCGGCGTCCTTGCGAGCCTGCTTGGCCTGCTCGGCCTGGACCTCGGCGAGGATCTCGGGGCCGGCGGCGTTCACGATGTCCTCGGCCGCGTCGAGCAGCTCGGCGATGCTCTCGCCCTTCGGCTCGGGCGGAGTCGGCGGCGTGACGAGTGCGCCGTGCTGCCAGTTGACATCGGCCAGGCGGCGCTCGTAGCTCGCGCAGTCATCCGGGCACTTCCAGGGCGCCTCGGGCGCCAGGTCGAGATTGCACTTCCGAACCGTCTCGCCGTTGCGGTAGGTCCGGCTCTCGAACTGCTTGCACTCCTCGCGCATCGGCATGGGTCCATTCTGCCGCGCCGGCGCTCCCGCCCGGCGTCGGTCTGCGAGACAGCCGCCCGGCGGAGGATCAGCCCGTGAACGTCGCCGTGGACTCGACCGGCGTCGCCGGACCCGCCGCTGTGGTCGCCGCCAGGATTCGCACCGGCAGGTCGACGATCTCGTCGCCGTTGAAGCTGCACGACACGAGGATGACGGCGTCATCGCTGGGCGCGGCGCCGGCGGGGACGGTGATGGTGC
>DATDIY010000153.1:0-8011 GCA_036520815.1 Acidimicrobiales bacterium | reverse complement strand
CCTCGCCCGGGTGGCCAAGCTCGAGGGTTGGCCGGTCCTGAACTTCCGCCACGGCGTGCCGCTGCGCGAGCGGGTGGCGCTGCCGCCTCCGGGGCGGCTGGCGACGGGCGCGGCGATCGCCAGCGGGGTGGCCGCCGGCGTGCTGGTGGGGTGGTGGATCGTCTCCCGGCGCCCCGGTCTGGGCGCCCGGCTCAGGCGTCCTGGAGCTTCTTGACCGCGAAGGCGGCGAGAGCGACGACCACGATGAGCACGAGGAGCTTCTTCATGGCGGCCACTGTAGTCCCCGACCCGGACGACGTCCGCCGTGGATCCCTGCTCGCACAGCGCCGCAGGGGTCCTCGCTGCGCACCCGGACGATCGTCGACAGAGGCGCCGTGGCGCCGGTAGGTTCCATCATCCCGAGGGGAGGACGTTCATGCCGTACGAGGCCAAGGCTGTGATCGCTCGCGCTGCAGGCGCACCGGTGACGGTGGAGACCATCCTCGTCCCGGACCCAGGTCCGGGGGAGGCGCTGGTACGGGTGCAGGCGTGCGGGGTGTGCCACACCGACCTGCACTACCGCCAGGGCGCCATCGGGGACGAGTTCCCCTACCTGCTCGGCCACGAGGCGGCGGGGGTGGTCGACGCAATCGGCCCCGACGTCGTCGGGCTCTCTCCGGGCGACACCGTGGTCCTCAACTGGCGTGCCGTGTGCGGCACCTGCCGGGCCTGTCGACGAGGCGAGCCCCAGTACTGCTTCGCCACCTTCAACGCGACCCAGAAGATGACCCTGGCCGACGGGACCGAGCTCAGCCCCGCCCTCGGGATCGGTGCCTTCACCGAGCGCACGCTCGTTGCTGCGGGCCAGTGCACGCCGATCGATCCGGCGGCGCCGCCCGAGACGGCCGGTCTGCTCGGGTGTGGTGTCACCGCCGGGCTCGGCGCCGCCATGTTCACCGGGAACGTCGGACCGGGTGACAGCGTGGCCGTGTTCGGTTGCGGCGGGGTCGGCGACGCCGCCGTCGCCGGTGCCCGACTGGCCGGCGCCACCACCGTCATCGCCGTCGACCTCGACGAGCGGAAGCTGGCGTGGGCGACGGAGTTCGGTGCCACCCACACCGTCGATGCTTCCAAGGTCGACCCGGTGGAAGCGGTGAAGTCCCTCACCGGCGGGTTCGGCGCCGACGTGTGCATCGAGGCCGTCGGGCACCCGAAGGTGTTCGAGCAGGCCTTCTACGCCCGCGATCTGGCGGGCACCCTCGTGCAGGTGGGCGTGCCGTCCCCTGACATGCAACTCGAGGTTCCGATGATCGAGTTCTTCGGCCGGGGTGGAGCACTGAAGCCGAGCTGGTACGGCGACTGCCTCCCCTCGCGTGATTTCCCGATGTTCATCGACCTGTACCTGCAGGGTCGACTCGATCTCGACCGGTTCGTGAGCGAGCGGATCGGCATCGACGGGATCGAGGAGGCGTTCCAGAAGATGGAGCGCGGCGAGGTGCTCCGCTCCGTCGTCGTCCTCTAGGCGGACCGAGGAACCGGCGCCGACGCCACCGGAGCGGGTTCGAGCCCGTCCACGGCGAGCACCACCCGGTCACCACCGGCCCGCTTGGCGCGGTACATGGCTTGGTCGGCGGCCCGCAACAGCGTCGCCGGCACCTCGGCCTGACCCGTCGAGCAGCTGACGCCCACGCTCACCGTGATGGCGACGGTCAGTCGCCCCACCACGAGCGGGGGCCGCAACGCCTCCACGATCCTGGTGGCGACGGCATCGGCCCGGGAGCCGGCGTTCGTCCCCTGGATCAACACGGCGAACTCGTCGCCCCCGAGCCGAGACACGATGTCGTCGCCCCGGACGGCGCCGGCCAGGCGGGCGGCGGCCAGCTCCAGGACCCGGTCGCCCTCTTCGTGGCCGTACCGGTCATTGACCGACTTGAAGCCGTCGAGGTCGCAGTAGATGACCGCCACGTCAGCGAGGGGCCGATCCAATGCCGACCCCAGGCGCTCGAGGAACGTGGCCCGGTTCGGGAGGCCCGTGAGCGGGTCGGTCGACGCTCGCCGCTCCAGATCCTCCTGTACCAACCGACGGTCCGAGACATCGTGGAGGTTCACCACGATGCCGCCGACGGCAGGCTCGTCGAGCAGGTTGGTGAGCCGCAGCTCCAGCCAGGTCGTGCCCATGACGTCGACCAGCGGAACCTCGCCGGTGATCACCAGATCCGGGGCGCGCCGTGCCCGCGTCACCGCTCGCGTGACCTCGGCCCGGTCGAGACCGACGACGGCGTCCAGCAGCGACCGTCCGCGCAGGTCGTCGGGGGTGACTCCCAGCAGGCTGCGCACCGCGGGCGAGGCGTAGCCGACCACGAGGTCGTCACCGATCACCACCACCGCCTCGGACGCGTTCTGTACCACCGACCGGAACAGCAGCTCCTGGTCAGCCAGGTTCTGGCGGGCCCTCCGCTCTCCCGCCGCCAGCTCGGCCAGGCGGATCAGGACGAGCACGACGAGGGTGCACTCGACGGCCAGCGCGAGCACGACGTGTCGCGCGTCGGCGCCGGACAGTCCCAGAGCGACGATCGGGGCGACGAGGGTCACCCCCGACAGGCCGAGTCGGGCCCGGGAGATCGAACGCTGGTCATCGGCTGGCGCCCGCACCACCCGACGGGCCGACGGGTGCACCGCTGCCAGCAGGTAGAAGCCGTAGGCCAGCAGCCAGAGAGTGTCGAGCCAGGCGAGCGATGGGTCGTCGATCCTGCCCTGGTCGATGCGGACCGTGTACGCGAGGTCGGCGGCGAGGTAAGCGGCCGCTCCGGCGACGAGCAGGGCCGTGGTTGCGTTCCGGGCTCGGGCCCCGAGGAGGATCCAGCACATCATCGCCAGGACGACGACGTCGAACAGGGGATAGGAGCCGTTGACCACACGGGCGATCGGTGACACGTCGGTCAGGGTGAGCCTCGGCTCGACCAGCGGCTGCCAGGCCAGCACCGCGACGGCGAGGCCGATGCTGCAGGCGTCGATCATCGACTCGCGGTCCCGTTCGCCCACCTGGGACCCCTTCAGCCGCAGCGCGCCGAGCACCATCACGCCGGACGCGACCAGGTAGAGCGGGTCGGCGAGGGAGAGACCGGTGTCGCCGATGTCGGTCCCCGACGGGAGGGTGTAGACGGCGTCGCCCACCGTCATGAGGAGTAGGGCGACGGCGAAGGTGGTCCAGGCGGATGCCGGCTGGAGACGGCGGGTCCACACCACGATCGCGAACGCTCCCGTGAGCAGCGCGGCGACGGTGACATAGGTGACGTCACCGAGGGTCGTCCCGGCGGTCGCCAGGGCGAGGACGCACAACGCGACGACAGAACCAGCCGCGATCCGGAACGTCCACGCGTCGCTGGCGCCCGAGACGCCTACTTCGTCCTCCACCGGTCGGTTTTCGGCGCGTCGCGCCGTGGACTGGAGAGGCCGTTCGTCCCACCTGTGTGGGTATTCCGGCCCTTCGGTGCGGTCAGGAGCCCCCGGGCGGTGGGTCGCCGGCGTTCCAGCGATCGATCCGCACGATCCGGCAGGTGAACAACCCCTCGGGTCGGGTCGGGACCGAAGCCGACCAGCTGGTCGTGGACTCCCCCTCGACCCCCTCCACGGTGACCACCGTGGATCCGAACTCGGCGCCTTCGTCGCCGCTCCCACCCTGACGGAACGACAACGCGATCCGGTAGTCGCTGTCCGTCCCGCTCCAGTTGGTGAGCGTGCCCGACGCGGTGACCCCGGCCCCGCCGTCGGAGTCGCACGCGCCGATCTTGATGTCGCGCTGGGGCGGGTGCACGAGGTCGGTGTTCCCCGTCTCGATCCCCGTCTTGTCCACTATCTCCTGGCGTTCCTTGGCGAGGTCGTCGACCTTGTCGCCCAGCCAGCCCTTGGCGAAGAGGAGGGCCACGACCAGCCCGACGAACACGACGAACAGCAGTCCGCCCACCACGGCACCGGCCACCAGACATCCACGCCGACTCCAGCGGGGCGGTTCGGCGTGGTCCGGAGGTGGGGGCGCCGAGCGCGGCGTGACCGACGGCGCCGGGGGCACCCCGGGCGCGCCGGGGCCAGGGTCCCAGTCGGTCGACTCGTCTCCGTCGTCGGTCATGTCCCGGTCGGGGTGCACCCGATCCGGCTCAGACGGCGAGCAGGTCCCGGGCGCCGGTGTCAGAGGACGGGTGGCGCAGCTTCGACATCGCACGCGCCTCGATCTGGCGGATGCGCTCCCGGGTGAGGTTGAAGTGCTCTCCCACCTCTTCGAGGGTGCGGGGCTCGCCCCGGTCGAGGCCGAAGCGAAGCTTCAGGATCTCGCGCTCACGCTCGTCGAGCGGGGACAGCAGCCGCGAGATCTCCTCGGGCAGCAGTGCGGTGGCGGCCACCTCGAAGGGCGACTCGGCGGAGCGGTCCTCGACCACGTCGCCCAGCTCGGCATCGCCGTCCTCGCGCAGCGGCTCGGAGAGCGAGAGGGGCTCGGCGGCGAAGCGCAGGGCCTCGGTGACCTTGTCCTCGGGCATCTCGACCTCGGCCGAGAGCTCGGCGAGGGTGGCCGGCCGGCCGAGCTTCAGCTCGAGGCGGGCCCGGGCCTTCTGGAGGCGGGCCAGGGTGTCGCCGGCGTGGACCGGGAGGCGGATGGTGCGCCCGGTGTTGGCGATGCCTCGGGTGATGGCCTGGCGGATCCACCAGGTCGCGTAGGTGGAGAACTTGAAGCCCTTGCGCCAGTCGAACTTCTCGACGGCGTGCATCAGGCCCAGGTTCCCCTCCTGGATGAGATCGAGGAGGGGGAGGCCCGACGCCTGGTACTTCTTGGCGATCGAGACGACGAGGCGCAGGTTCGACTGAACGAACGTGCGCTCGGCATCCTCACCCTGCTTGATGGCGCGCCGCAGCTCGCGCTTGCGGGCCGGGGTGAGCTCAGTGGCAGCATCGAGGTCGACTCGGGCGGCGGCGCCGGCCTCGATGGCCTGAGCCAATCGGACCTCGTCGTCCTTGGTGAGCAACGGATACTGCCCGATGTCGGTGAGGTAGAGACGGACGAGATCTTCCTCGTCGCGTTCGACACGCTCCTTGGGCAAGACGCACCTCGTCAGACTTGGGGTGATGGCAGAGGGCTGCTGCCGGCGAAAGCCCACCCACGACGACCTGGGCACAGCCCTGGTCCCCGCCGACGGATGGGGCTTTCGCTAGGATAGCGGCCCGGTCAAGCGCCCCCACCGAGAGGGCGATCACCCGCGCTGAGCGCACCGACGAGACCGCCTGCGGCTGCCACCGGCGCTTCGAGCACCGCCTGTGCCACATGGCACCGTTCCAATTCGGGCAGGCCGCTGACCAGGGTCTGGAGCAGGCGCTCTCCCGCCACCCAATCGGTCGCAAGGTCCGAAGCGGCCACCCCGAGCAGCCGGAGAACCGCTGGACCCGACACCGTCGCCGCCCAGCTGCGGTGGGCGTCGAGCGCCGCCGCCAGTCGCGGGAGCAGGATCCGGTAGGTCACGGTGAGCTTCTCGACGGTGCGGTCAGGGCCGTCGGCGACGGCGGCGATCCGGGCCTTCAGATCCTCGAGACCGTCCGGCGCGGCGACCAGGGCGTCGGGGCCGGGGGCGGCGGTCGGCAGCAGCTCGTACCAGCGCTGGGCCCGCCAGGCGGCATGGTCGGCGTGCTCGGCGAGGGCCAGCTTCACGTCGATCTCGGGCACCTCCGGCACCCAGCCCCCGAGCAGGCCGAACAGCAGCTGCTCGGTCCAGCAGTAGGCACCCAGTCGGCCCGCCACAGCGGCGGAGGTTCCGGCACCGGTTGGCGGAACTGCCGCCCACGGAGTCCCGGTCACCGGTCGGGGCTGGGGTCGGGGCTCGGGCACGTCGCGAGGTTAGGGGCGCGGTCGGGTCAACGGCGGTACCGGTTGACGATCGGGAGCCGCCGGTCCTTCCCGAAGCCCTTGGGCGTGACGCGAGGTCCGGGCGGGGACTGGCGCCGCTTGTACTCGGCCAGGTCGACCAGGCGGATGACCCGGTCGACGATCTCCGGGTCGTGCCCGGATGCGACGATGTCCTCGGCCGCGAGGTCCTGCTCCACGTACAGGGCCAGGATCGGGTCGAGCACCTCGTAGGGCGGAAGGCTCTGGTCGTCACGTTGATCGGGCCGCAGCTCGGCCGACGGCGGTTTCTCGAGCACGCTCTCGGGGATGAGCGCCCGACCGGCGGTCCCGTTGCGGTAGCGGCACAGCGAGTAGACCCGCAGCTTGGCGACGTCCTTGATGACGGCGTAGCCGCCGGCCGAGTCGCCGTAGAGGGTCGAGTAGCCGACAGAGGACTCGCTCTTGTTCCCGGTGTTGAGCAGCAGCCAACCGAAGGCGTTGGACAGGCCCATCAGGATCACCGCCCGAATGCGGCTCTGGAGGTTCTCCTCGGTCAGGCCCGGAGGGTGTTCGCCGAACGAGGGGGCGAGCATGCCCATCAGGGCCACGTGGGCCGGCTCGATCGGGACGGTTCGGTGCTCGATGCCCAGATTGGACGCCAGCGCCTCGGCGTCGCTGATGGAGTGGTCGCTCGAGTAGCGCGAGGGCATGAGGACACCGTGGACGTGCTCGGGGCCGAGCGCATCGACGGCGATGGCCGCCACCAGGGCGGAGTCGATCCCGCCGGAGAGGCCGATGACCACCTCGGAGAAGCCGTTCTTGCGGACGAAGTCACGGGTGCCGAGCACCAGCGCTTCCCACACCTCGGCGTCCTCCGACGGTTCGGGCGCGACGCCGACGGGGGCGATGGACGGTCGTCCCGCCGAGGCCGCGCTCGGAGCGGTCACCACCCGGAGCCCCGGGTCGCGGGAGGCGGCGGGCACGTCGACGTCGACGACGAAGAGGTCCTCGGTGAACTGCGGCGCCCGAGCGAGCACCGCGCCGTCGGCACCCACCACCATCGAGTCGCCGTCGAAGACCAGCTCGTCCTGTCCGCCGACCTGGTTCACGTAGGCGATCACCGCGCCCGACTGGCGAGCCCGCGCCTGCACCTCCGCCGAGCGGGCGCGGCGCTTGCCGAGGTTGAACGGGGACGCGTTGATGTTGAGGACGAGCGACGCACCGGCCTTGCCCATCTCGAGGATGGGACCGTCCGCGGACCAGGCGTCCTCGCAGATCGACACCCCCACGAGCACCTCTCCCACCTGGAGCAGCTCGTGGGGCCCGGCGCCCGGGACGAAGTAACGGCGCTCGTCGAACACGGAGTAGTTGGGCAGGAGGCGCTTGCGGTAGGTGGTCAGGAGCTGCCCTCCGGCGCACACCGCGGCTGCGTTGTGGACCACCGGCGGGATCGTCCACTGCTCCACCACGTCGTCGTCGACATGACCTCTCGCCCCCCGGACAGGATGCGAGGAGGTGTCGACGAACCCCACCACCGTGACGCAGCGACCCGACCGTGACACCACCTCGCCGAGGGCGACGAGGTTGTCGCGCACGAAGCTGGGCCGCAGCACCAGGTCCTCGGGCGGGTAGCCCGTGAGCGACAGCTCGGGCAGGGCCAGCAGGTCGCAGCTCTGCTCCTCGGCGGAGGCCATGGCTGCAGCGATCCGCTCCACGTTCCCCGAGAGGTCACCGACCACCGGGTTGATCTGAGCCAGGCCGACGCGGATCGAGGGCATGGGCGCAATCTAGGGGCGGTCCCGAGGCGGAGCGGTCGAGGACCACCCGGACCGAAACCGCATGCCGGACCGCTCCCGAGGTTCCGGGGGCCGGACCGGAATAGCCTCGGCGCCCGATGAGTCGAACCGCGCTCCCGTCGGACCTGGAAGGGGCCGCCGAGCGGAGTGCCGCGCCGGCTTCGGTCCGGGCGGCGCTCGCTCACCTCCTCGAACGGGCACCCGCGGCGATCGACCGGGTGCGCGACGACGTTCTGCTGGCCAACCGACTGGTCGCCGTCCTCGCCGCCAGCCGTTCCCTCACCCGCCAGATCGATGCCGACCCGCTCGGACACCTCGATGTGCTGGCCGCTCTCGACCAGCGCCCACCGGTCCACGATGACACCGCCGA
>DATDIY010000152.1:0-9090 GCA_036520815.1 Acidimicrobiales bacterium | reverse complement strand
CGACATGCTCTCGCTGCTCGCAGGCACGCTCCGGGCTGGCTACTCGCTGATGCAGGGCGTGGAGGCGGTCTCCCAGGAGGTGTCCGAGCCCATGGGGCTCGAGCTGCGCCGGGTCGTCACCGAGTCCCGTCTCGGGCGTCCGCTCGAGGAAGCTCTCGACGGGGTGGCGGAGCGCATGGGCAGCCCCGACTTCGCCTGGGCGGTCATGGCCATCCGCATCCAGCGGGAGGTCGGTGGCAACCTCTCCGAGCTGCTCCTCACCGTGGCCGACACCATGGTGCAGCGCGAGCGGCTCCGCCGGGACGTGGCGGCGCTCACCGCCGAAGGTCGGGTGAGCGCCTACGTCCTGATCGCACTCCCGATCGGTCTGGGGGCGGTGATGTTCGTGATGAACCGCGAGTACACCGAGAAGCTCCTCACCACGACCATGGGCAACGTGCTCCTGGGAACGGCTGTCGTCTCCGCGACGATCGGCTACTTCTGGATGCGCAAGATCATCAACATCAGGCTCTGACGAGGACGAACTGACATGGAACTCATCATTGGAAGCCTCCTCGTCGCCGCCGTCATCGGTCTGGTGGTGTACCTGGTCCTGAGCCAGGCCCACGAGAAGTCGGTGGTGCGAAACTCGCTACGCCAGCTGGAGGGCTACGAGGTCGAGAACGTCCGCGACCAGGAGCTGTTGATCCCGTTCTCGGAGCGGGCGATCGCGCCGGTGATGGAGGGTCTCACCAAGGTCGGTCGACGGTTCACGCCGGTCGGCTACGTCGACAACATCCGCCGCAAGTTCGTGTGGGCCGGCCTCGGCACCGCCGACGGTGTCGATCGCTTCCTCGCCATCCGGGTGGTCACCGCCGGACTGGTGGTGCCGGTGTTGTTCGTGATGCTGGTGGTGAACCCCCTGGGGATGGACGGGATGATGAAACTCATCATCACCGCACTTCTCGCCGCAGTGCTGGTGATGGGGCCCGACGCCTGGCTCAGCCGCAAGGTGGCCGAGCGCCACCTCGATCTCCAGCAGAAGCTGCCCGACGTCCTCGACCTGCTCACCATCAGCGTGGAGGCCGGCCTCGGCTTCGAGCAGGCGCTCGACCGCACCATCGCCGCCGTGCCCGGTGCGCTCTCCGACGAGTTCGCCCGGATGCTGGGCGAGACGCGAGCCGGTGCCAGTCGGGCCGACGCCATGCGCTCGATGGAGGAGCGGACGAACGTGCCTGAGGTCCGCTCGTTCGTGCTGGCCATCCTGCAGGCCGACACCTTCGGCGTGTCGATCGGTCGGGTCCTGCGGGCCCAGTCCGAGGAGATGCGCATCAAGCGTCGCCAGCTGGCTCAGGAGAAGGCGCAGAAGGCGCCGGTGAAGATGCTCATCCCGATGGTGTTCTGCGTGTTCCCGGCCCTGTTCGTGGTCGTGATCGGTCCCGCCATCATCAACATCACCGAGAGCTTCTAGTACCTTCCCGCCGGTGATCGCGGCCACGGAGGACGTCTCGCCGACGTCGACCGCGGGTGGGTTCCGCCGACCGAGGTGGCCGTCGCTGTCGTTCGTCGTCGGCGCTGCTGTCGTCATGACCGGTGCCTACATCGGTGCCGCGGCGATCGCCGACAACAGCTTCTTCACCCACCTGGCGACCGGCCGGTACATCCTCGACCACGGCTTCCCCCACCACGACATCTACTCGTTCACCGCGCCGGGCGAGCGGTGGGTCGTGCAGAGCTGGCTCGCGTCGGTGCTCTACGGCGCGATCGATCACACCGTCGGCCTGGTGGGGATCCGGGCCCTGACCGCCGTCCTGTGCGGAGTCGTCGCCGGGATCGGATGGACGTTGACCCGCCCGGCCAACGGGTTGATCGCCCGCCTGGCCATCGCCGGTGCCGCCCTCGGCCTCGGGGCGGTGATGTGGTCCCCTCGACCGCTCATGATCGGGCTGGTCCTGTTGGGTGTGACGGTGCTCGTGGCCGAGGGGCGGATCCCGGCGCCGGTGCTGCTCCCCGTCTTCTGGCTGTGGGTGAACTCCCACGGATCGTTCCCGTTGGGCCTGGTCGCGCTCGGCTGCTACGCGCTCGGCGCTCGACTCGACGGTGATCGGCGTCCGCACGAGCTGCGAGCGCTGGCGTGGGCCGCGGGCGGCACGGTGTTGGGCGCCATCAACCCGCTCGGTCCGGTCCTGCTCACGTTCCCGGTGACCCTGCTCCAACGCCAGGACGTCCTGACCGCGATCGTGGAATGGCAGAGTCCTTCGTTCACCGCGGGATACGGGCGCGTGTTCCTGCTGCTGGTCGTGATGGCGATCGCGGCACTGGTCCGGCGTCCGTCATGGCGCAGCGCTGTGCCGTTCGTCGTGTTCCTCGTGGCGGCCCTCACCGCCACCAGGAACCTTCCCGTCGCCGCCCTCGTGATCATCCCCGGCATAGCTCGCGGGGCCGATGGGCTGGGCTCACTCGGAGGCGAGCTCCGGTCGAGGGCGACGGCGGTGCTCGCCGCTGTGGTGATCCTCGTCGGTGGCCTGGCAACGGTGGACCGGCTCTCGGAGCCGGACCTCGACCTTCGCGACTTCCCCGTCGATGCCGTCGCGTTCATGGACCAGAGCGGACTACTTGGTCCTGAGACCCGTCGGGTCACTTCGGACGTCGTGGGCAACTACCTCGAGCTTCTCCTCGGATCCGACGCAGCGGTGTCGATCGACGACCGGGTCGACATGTACCCCACCGAGGTGGTGGAGGACGAGCTCGTGCTGATCCGCGGCTCGGCGCGCTGGCGTGAGGTCCTTGAGCAGTGGGATGGCGACGTCGTCCTCTGGGAGCGTGGCGCGCCGTTGAGCCAGCTGCTGGCCGAGGACGACGCCTGGCGGCTCGTCTACAGCGACGAGAGCTGGGTCGTCTACCAGCGACGCCAGACATAGCGCCGGGACGCGAGACGGCTCCGGAAGGCGACGGGAACGGCTGCTCCCAGTGTCGACCGGAGCCGGTCTGCGTTGGCGGTGGGTGCGGCGACGGCCCCCAGGCGATCAGCCTTCGAGCGAGGAGCCGACCGAGGAGAACTTCGAGTCGGCGCTCTTGCCGAGGAAGGTGATGGCGATGATGCACACCACGGCGATGAGGGCGACGAGCAGGGCGTACTCGACGAGCGAGGCGCCACGGTCGGTCTTGCAACGAGCCTGCAGCCAGGCGCTGACGAAGTCGTAAGAGGTAAGCATGATCCGGGATTCTCCCTAGGTTGGTGCTGATGGAAGGACCTCGGGATCCGGGGCCCAGGTGGTTTGTCAGAAGAGGTATCGGGGCGACCCGGAGGCGCCTTGATGGGCCATTCGGATCATTGCTCCGGCCCTGGAGGAACGGACGCGTAACCCCTGGTCAGTCGAGGTGGACGATCCCCATCCGCACGGCCTGGAGCACGGCCTGGGTGCGGTCTCGGGCGTCGAGCTTCTGGTAGATCGACGCCAGGTGGTTCTTGACCGTCTTCTGCGAGATGTAGAGCCGCGCTGCCACCTCGGGGGTGGAGCACCCGTCGGCGATGAGCTGGAGGACTTCCTCCTCGCGCCGCGTGATGATGCGCTCCTCGTCGGACGCGAAGCCCACGTTGCGGTCCAGCCGGCGGACCTCGTCGAGCATCGACGCAGCCAGCTGCGGTGACAGCGCCGTCTCGCCGCTGACCGCCAGGCGGACCGCGGACGCGATCTCCTCGGTCGAGCAGTCCTTCACGAGGTAGCCCGACGCGCCGGCCCGGATGGCCTCGGCGAGGACCTCCTGGTCGGCGTGCATGGTGAGCATGACGATTTTGATCCCGGGGAGGGTGTTGTGGATCTGCCGGGTCGCCTCCACACCGTCGATCTCGGGCATGGTGACGTCCATGAGGATGACGTCGGGGCGGAGGCGTTCAGCGAGGCGGACGGCCTCGTCGCCGTCCCCGGCCTCGCCGACGATGTCGAAGCCCTGATCGGCCATCGACCGGCGCAGGCCCTCACGGAGCATGCGGTGGTCGTCGGCCAGCATCAACCGGATCGGCACTGGGTCACCTTCCTGGGTCACGGGCGCTGGACGAGTGGTCGTCCCGGCCGCGGGTGGGGAGCTCGGAGGGGTGGAGATGGGGTTCATCGGATCGCCGCCGACGGGTTGGGATCGGACTGCTCCGCCTCGCTCCGAACGAGGCTGCACCGCACCCTCGTGCCCTCGTCGGGCTTGCTGGTGACCTCGAGGGTGGCGCCGATGCTCGACGCCCGCTCTCGCATGCCCATGATCCCGTAGGAGTCGAGCCGGCCCGCCTTGCCGTCGGGGAACCCGACGCCGTTGTCGGTCACCTCGAGCGCCGCCGAGTCGCCGTTGCAGCGCCAGAGCACCCGGGCGTGGGACGCCCTCGAGTGCCGCTCCACGTTGGTCAGCGCTTCCTGGGCAATCCGCCACATCTCCCGCTCCTGCAAGAGCGGCAGGCGGGCGTCGCGGTCGCAGAACAGCTCTACTCTGAGGCTGCTGCGCTCGTGGATGCGGGCGACGTAGGCGTCGAGGGTGTCGGCGATGTCGTGGGCGTCCGAGACGTCGGTGCGCAGGTCGTAGAGGGTGTCGCGCACCTCGCGGATCACGCCGCGAACGTCGTCGCGCAGCTGGTGCAGCGAAGGCCCGATCTCCTCGCCCTTGCCCTGCTTGCTGACGATGTTGTCGAGCTCGAAGGCCATGTAGGCCAGCGACTGGCCGATGCGGTCGTGCAGGTCCCGGGCGATGCGCGTGCGCTCCTCGTCGGCACCGACGGTGCGCAGCCGGCTGAACCAGCGGGCGTTGTCGATGGCGAGGCCGACCGGTTCGACGAAGCCGCGTAGCAGCTCGACGTCGCGATCGCTGAAGTGGCTGTCCTCGGTGTGCTCCAGGGCGAGCAGCCCGATGACGGAGCCCCGGGCGGGCAGGACGGCGTACATGCCCGAACCGGAGCGGGGGCCGAGACCCGACCAACCGGCCGCGGCCAGGTTGGAGACCGAGAGCACGCCCTCTTCATGGATGACCCGGCGCAAGGGCACCGTCAGCTGGTCGAAGCTCTGGCGGAGGGGAACCCGTCCGCCACCGTCGCGCTTCAGCAGCTCCCAGCCGCCGTCGGTGTCGTCGAAGCCGAGGATGACCGCGGTGTCGAAGTCGAACAGGCCTCGGAGGCGGGTCACCGTCGTCTCGAGCACGTCGTCGAGATCGAGAGAGGCGGGAAGGGTCTGGGTGACCCGGTGCAGGCTGTAGAGCAGCTCGTTGGCGTCGGCCAACCGGCCGAGGCGGTCGAGGGCGAGGGTGTGCTGGCGATCGGCCTCACCCGAGATCTGGCGGGTGTACCCGGCGATGAGCGCCACGAGCAGCAGCACCAGCGTCCACTGGGCTGACTGGACGATGCGCTCACGGCTCGGGTCCTGCAGCAGATAGGGAAGGCTCACGGCCAGGGTCGAGACCAGGCTGATGCGCAGGGCGAAGGCGTATCCGCGGGCGAATCCGGCGACGGTCACCGCCGTGAGCATCATCAGGATGAACGGCGAATCCCAGAACCCGGTGGCGACGACGCAGGAGACGTTGAGGATGACCTCACCGATCACCTCGAGCAGGCTGCGGACGTCGCCGGTGTAGCGGAGGGGCGCCAAGGTCCGGGAGACCGTGTAGACGAGCACGATGGCCGACCACACCGCAACGGAGTAGGGCTTCTCGTCGAACTGCTGGGTCGCGAGGGCGATGGAAGTGATGGCGATCGCCCAGCGCACGGCCAGGATGGCGGGCGCGAACGCCGCGATGCGGTCGACGCGGTGGACGAGGCCGATGCCATCGTCATGGGTCGAGCCGTCCGTCGCGTCAGCGAGCCGGAGCACCCGGTCGCGCCACGAGGGCGAACCGGCCCCGGGGTCGGAGTCCACCTCAGTCACCTGACAGTTGTCGGCGAATGGCAGCGAACCTTGAACACGGAACTCGGCGCCTACCTGGAACGACGCACTCGGAGCGGGCTAGGTTCGCCGCCGTGTTGGTCGTCGGCCTCACGGGCGGCATCGGTTCGGGGAAGTCCACCGTCTCTGCCGCGCTGGCCGAGCGGGGGGCTGTCGTGGTCGACGCCGACGCCATCGTCCGGGATCTGCAAGCCCCTGGGGGCTCGGTCCTCCTGGCCATGGTCGAGCGGTTCGGTCCCGAGATCCTCCGCCCCGACGGCAGCCTTGACCGCCAGCGCGTGGCGGACCGGGTCTTCGTCGATCCCGCCGAGCTCGAGGCCCTCAACGCCATCGTGCACCCGGCGGTGGGTCACGAGATACGACGTCGCGTCGAGGCCGAACGCAGCACCGACCGGGTCGTGGTGCTCGACGTGCCCCTTCTCGCCGAGAAGCGTGGTTACGAGACCGACGGCACCATCGTGGTCGACGTCGACCCCGAGACAGCCGTCCGTCGGCTGGTCGAGTCGCGGGGATTCGGCGAGGCCGACGCCCGGGCGAGGATCGCCCGGCAGGCTTCTCGAGAGGAGCGGCTCGCCATGGCCGACTTCGTGATCTCGAACGACGGGACGTTCGAGGAGCTGCAGAGTCGCATCGACGACTGCTGGGCCTGGATCAGCCAGCTGACCCCTCAGGACCGCACCGGCCCGGTGGGTACCTAGAGCCCCAGTCGGCGGGAGAGGTCGCTGGTCAGTCGACCCTCGGGGTCGACGCGTCGGCGGACGTCGCGCCACTCGTCGAGGCGTGGGTACATGGCGGGGACGAGCTCGGGGCGCACCCTGCTGTCCTTGGCCAGGTACACCCGGCCTCCCTCGGCGACCACGAGCTCGTCGAGCCGGTCGAGCAGCGGTCCGAGGCCAGGCACGGCCGTGGGGATGTCGAGGGCGAGGGTCCAGCCCGGCGCGGGGAACGAGAGCGGGCCGGGGTCGCTCTCGCCGAACGCCTTGAGCACGGCGAGGAACGACGTGCAGTTGGCCCGCCCGAGCTCCTCCACGATGCGGCGCAAGGTCCGCTCGGCCCCGAACGGGATCACGAACTGCCACTGGAGGAAGCCGGCCGGTCCGTAGATCCGGTTCCAGCCGTCGACCATGTCGAGGGGGTGGAAGAAGGCGGGGATCGTCTGCAGCTCCTCGCGCCGCTGCACGGGCGCCTTGCGGAACCAGACCTCGTTGAAGGCGCGCACGGTGAGCCGATTGAGGAGGCCGTTCGGTACGAACGGGGGAGCGGACGCCAGCACGCCGGCCTGGTAGGCGAGGGGATCGTCGCCGGTCTTCGGTGCGGCTTCCTCCGCCGACGCGAAGCGTCCCCTCGTGAGGACCGAGCGACCGGTCGAGCGGCCCCCGGCCATGAGGTCGATCCAGGCGACCGAGTAGTCGTAGGCGTGATCGCCCGAGGCCATGAGGTCGAGGACCTCGTCGAGGTCGGCGGCCCGGTCCGTGTCGACGAGCAGTTGGCTCGAGCCGATGCGGGGGCAGCGGAAGGTGGCGTCGAGGACCACGCCGGTCAGGCCCATTCCACCGGCGGTGGCCCAGAACAGCTCGGGATCGCGGTCGGGCCCGATCTCCACCACATCGCCGCTGGCCAGTTGGATGCGCAGCGAGGTGACGTGCTGGCACCAGCTGCCCTTCTTGTGGTGATTCTTGCCGTGGATGTCCGACGCGATCGCCCCGCCCACGGTGACGTAGCGAGTTCCGGGAGTCACCGGCACGAACAGCCCTTGGGGAACGAGTGCGTGCAGGAGCCGGTCGATGCTGGCGCCGGCCTCGGCCGTGACCAGCACCGCGTCGGTGCCGTCGTCGGACTCGAGGATGGTGAAGGCGTCGACGTCGGTCGTCTCGACCACGGTGCCGCCGCTGTTCTGGGCGCAGTCGCCGTACCCCCGTCCGAGTCCTCGGGCGAGGAGGCCGCGGCGGGCGTCGGTGGGGAGGGCCCGCTCGAGCTCGGTCATCGACGTCGGACGTCGGACGTCGGAGCCGGTGGGCGCGGTGCGCCCCCAGCCACTCAGCTCCCGGGTGTTCGGGCGGGCCAGCCGGGCGGCCGGCTCAGGCGGCGTAGGTGGCACAGGCGTAGATGATGGCCCACACCGCTCCGGAGGCGAGCAGCATGCGGTCGGAGAGGACGAGGTTCTCGGGCTCGGCGCCCTTGCCCTGCTCGAGCAGGAGGGCGTAGCGCAGGATGGCGATGGCGAACGGCGCGATCGACAGCTGGTACCAGATGGCGGCGTCGGGCGACTCGGTGGCGGACGTGAACGCCCACATGCAGTAGGCGATCAGCACTCCGCCGGAGAAGACGGCTCGCAGGTAGGCGAGGAAGCTCGGTGTGTAGGCGGCGAGGGCCGGACGCACGTCGACCGCCTCGTGGGCGGATTCGGCCAGGTCGGACGCCTCGCCGTGGCGCTTCCCAGCCACCATGAAGAGGGCTCCGAAGCTGGTGACGATGAAGAACCACTCCGAGATGGGGATGCCTGTCGCGGTGGCGCCGCCGACGGCCCGCAGGACGAAGCCGGCCGCCACCGCCACGATGTCGAGGATCGGGACGTGCTTGGCCCAGTAGGTGTAGGTGGTGGTGAGGGCGAGGTAGGCGAGGAGCGTGATGCCGAAGTCGACGGCAACCACGAAGGCACCGCCGATCGACGCCACCAGGAGTACGGCGGCGAGGGCCACCGCGAGCGGCACCGGGACCGAGCCGGCGGCGATGGGGCGGTGGCGCTTCACCGGGTGGCGCCGGTCGGCCTCGACGTCGGCGACGTCGTTGAGCAGGTAGGTCGCGCTCGCCGCCGCGCAGAAGCAGACGAAGGCTCCCAGCGTGTGGAGCAACGTGGACCGGTCGTCGATCATCCCGGCGGCCACGGGGGCGGCGAAGACCAGGACGTTCTTGATCCACTGCTTGGGACGCAGCGATCGGAGCAGGCCTCGGCCCAGCGACGGGGGCGTCGCGGGTTGCGCCGTCTGCGTCATGTCAGCGAGCGCTCACCTTGCGCCACACGGGTCGGGGGAGCAGTCGCAGCACGGTGAACACCGGGCCGACGATCGCCGGCGCCCAGATGACCTCGCGGCCCTTGGCCAGCCCGGTCACGACGGCGTCGGCGACAGCGTCCGGCGTGGTCGAGAACGGCGCCGAGGGCATGCCCTCGGTCATCTTGGTGTGCACGAAGCCGGGG
>DATDIY010000151.1:0-10397 GCA_036520815.1 Acidimicrobiales bacterium | reverse complement strand
GGCGTTGTCGAGGTCCGCGTCGGCGCAGACGATCATCGGGTCCTTGCCGCCGAGCTCCAGCAGCACCGGCGTGAGCGACTCGGCCGCCGCCGACATCACCCGACGACCGGTGGCGGTCGAGCCGGTGAAGCACACCATGTCGACCCCGCTCCGCACGAGCGCCTCCCCGGTGGCGCCGCCGCCGGTCACCACCTGCACGACGCCGTCGAGGGGGTCGCCCGGCCCTCTCGTCGAGAAGAGGTCGCCGAGCAGCAGCGCCGTGCGCGAGGTGATCTCCGACGGCTTCAACACCACCGTGCTGCCCGCGGCCAGGGCGGTGATCGCCGGCGTCATCGCCAACATGAACGGATAGTTCCAGGGGCTGATCACCCCGACGACGCCGCGCGGCTGGTAGAGCCGCATCCCCCGCTTGTGCACCAGCATTCCGGTGCGGGCCCGTTCCGGACGCAGGGCCCGCTCGCCGTGACGGGCGTAGTAGCCGATGGTGTCGGCGACGATGGCGATCTCGTGGACCAGTGCCTCCTCGGTCAGCTTGCCGGTCTCGGCGACGATCGAGGAGGTGAGCTCGTCGATCCGGTCGAGCATGCGGTCGCGGACGGTCAGCAGATGCGCCGCCCGGACGGGGAACGGCAGCGCACCCCAGCGCCAGAACGCCTGGCGGGCCGCCGCGACCGCAGCGGCCACCTCCGCCGGACCCTGGTCGGGTACCGACCCGAGCAACTCGCCGGTGCGGGGATCGCGTCCGTCGATCATGCGGGCGCCCGGGTCGTCGCGGTCATCGTGCGGGCGGGGCTCGACGGTGGTCATCTCCACTCCTGCGGTCCGGCGGACGTCGCCGAGGGGTCGAGGCGAGCGTACCGGCGGGCACCCGACGGACGCGATCCCCCTAGGCTCCCGCCAACCGTCCACGGAGGTGACCATGTCGGACCCCGGAGCCACTCCCCTGGCCATGCCCTGCACCACCGCGTTCGAGCTCCCCGGCGTGACGGTGCAGACGACGGTCGGTCTCTGCTTCGGCCTCATCGTGCGCAGCGTCGGCATCGCCAAGGGCTTCACCGGCGGGCTCCGCTCGCTCAAGGCCGGCGAGGTCCCCCAGTACACGGCGGTCGTCGAGGAGGCGCGCCGTCACGCCCTCGAGCGACTCGTCCAGCACGCCCAGGACCTGGGTGGGAACGCGGTCATCGGCGTGCGGTTCGACTCCTCCGACGTGGGCGACGGCCTCTCGGAGATCGTGGCCTACGGCACCGCGGTGACGGTCGCTTGAACGCCGTCGCCTGAGCAGACGCAGTCACCGGTCGAAGGGCGCGGACGCCCGGGCCGAGCACACCTAGCGGCCGGCGCGGTCCTTCCCGACCGGGCGCAGGCCTTCGTCACGGGGGGCGGTGAGCGCCGCCACCCCGGCGATCGACGAGTAGAGGACGCCGATCCCCCAGAACCACGGGTCGGCGTAGTCGTGGAAGTAGCGCACGAACCCCACGCCGACGCCGAGGCCCTGCAGCGCGCTGACGACGGTGTGACGTGACGCCGAGTACTGCCACCGGCCCCGGTGCTCACCGACGAACTCGACCAGTGCCGGGACGGGCAGCACGACGAGCGCCATCTGCGACCAGGGTGACGACAGCTCCAGCCCGAGCAGGGCGAGGACGCCCACGAGGACAGCGGCGGGGTACATGACGACGCAGCGGCGACAAAGGTGTCGCCGACCGACCACGACGCAGCGGTCGTACTGACCTGGGTAGTGGTGCGACAACCACAGCGGGGTGATGGTGGCGTCCTTCACGTCGGGCCTCCTCTCGGGCGCAGCACTAACGAGCGATCGTGGATATGACATCGGGCGCGGAGGGCTGCAACTCGAGCACTGCCGCTCCGCCGCTCGTCGTGCGGGGCGTGACGGGCAGCTCCAGCGGCACCGGATCGATGCCCCGCATGCGCCACACCAGACGGAGGGCGTCGATGTAGCCCAGGGTCGTGTCGACCTTCATCCCGCCGCCGAGCGCACCGGGGATTCGGAACAGCGAGATCGGGTTCCGCTCGCCGGCCAGCTCGTCCATCAACGAGGTCAGGAACACCCGCTGCCGCTCGGTCCGACCGATGTCGGCGGTCGGGTCGGTGACCCACCGCCCGTCGACCAGCTCGGTGTAGTGGCGGCTGCGGACGTAGGCGAGCGCCTGCGAGCCGTTCAGGCGGTTGGGTCCGGCCTTGTCGACGTAGAGCCCCGAGCTCTCGTCGCGAGCGGGGTTGGGGAACTCGACGGTGATGCCACCGACGGCGTCCACCAGCTCGGCGAAGCTGACGAAGTTGATCTCCATGTAGTGGTCGACGGGGATGCCGAGCTGCTCGACCGCCGTGATCAGGTTCGCCGGTCCGGCAGCGAAGGTGGAGTTGATGCGGCCCTTCTGGCCGGTCGCCGGATCGGTGACCCAGAGGTCGCGGGGCACCGACATCAGCTGGGCCGACGAGCCCTCGAGGTGCAGGACCATGATCGTGTCGGTGCGGGCGCCGCCCACCTGCTCGGCCAGGAAGGCACCGGCGTTGGGGTCGTCCGCCCCGATGCCCTCGCGGGAGTCGGTGCCGACGATCAGGTAGTTGGTGCCGGCGCGTCCGGCTCGCGGGCTGAGGGCGGCGGCGACATCGACCTTCGGGATCCTCGAGTACTGCCACCAGCCGAACAGGAACAACCCGAGAGGGATGGCGACGACGAGGAGCACCGCGACGAGGACGATCGTGCGGGGGCGGATCCGGCGCCGCGCCCGACGACCTCCCCCGCCGGGGTCGCCGGGGCCGCGCCGGGTGGCGGGTGCTGAGGGTGGCGGGGGCGCACCGGCACCCTGCCCGACCACCGGCGGCGACGCAGCCGGAGCGGGAGCGGCGGTGCCGCGGCTGGAGGAGCCGAGCACCTGGCGCCCGGACGGACGCGTAGCCGGCTCGTTCCACGGTGCGACAGGAACGCTCGGTGCGGCCGGAGGCGGCGACACCGGCGCCGACGCGGGCGGGCCCGAAGACCCTCCGGCATCGGGGTCGACGACGACGCGACGGGGTTCAGCCGCCCGCGAGCGGCCGAGGACCCTGCGTCCCTCCTCGGGAGGGACCTCCTCAGCCACGGGGACCGGGTCCGCCGCTGGCCTGGCCCGACTGCATGGCGGCGATGGTAGGGCGGGGCGGGGCGCAGATCGCGGCAGGGGCCCCTGCCCGGCACGCCTCGACGACGCGGCCCGGTCAGCAGGCGGCGGCGAGCCCGACGGTGGAGCTGGCGACCGTTGCCAGCAGAGCCAGCTCGCCCCGCTCGAGACCCTCGGGGACGGCGGCGGTGACCGGTCCGTACCAGACCTCGAAGCCGGCGGCGTCGTTCCACCAGCCGTAGCCCTGGGGTCCCTCGGCCAGCAGGTCGTGGAGCGCCTCACCGAGGGCGGCCACTGCACCGGCGTCACCGCTGACACCCAGGCGCTCGCGCACGACCATCTCGACCACCTCGAACGCCTGCTCGACGGTGGGGGCGTGACCGAGCACGACCGCCGGTTCACCGGGTGCCGTGCTGCAGCCGACTGCGTACATCACCTCCGAGCGGAGCGCCGCTCCTCGCCGTCCAAGTACCTTCACCGGGCTTGCCGTTCGTGTCATCGGGCCGATCCAGTCCCTGTGCCGTCGTGTCTGAGGATGTTTCGGGGTGGACGCTGCGACCTGTCATCGAGTCCCGCGACTAGTCCGTTTGGCCCACTCCGTTCTTGGCTCACCATAGGCCGAACGGACTACCTCTGCTGACCGCACGATCGGCCGGTCTCGGCACCGCCCTGCCATACCATGACGACCGCAGGACTCACGGCGTGCCACGAGGGGAGGCGGACGCCATGGAGCACTCGGCTGTGCCCTCGCTGCTGCGGCCACTGTCGACCGACGAGTACTCGCCGCCGGCCCGCACCTCCCTCCAACGGCAGGCAACTGCCCTCGTCGCCGACCTCGGTGCCGACTCCGCACGCCGCTCGGGCGTGGAGCTGGTCGCCTACGCCGCCAGTCGACGAGGCACCGCCGCAGGCCTGCTGTCGTTGAACCAGGCGGCGGGCGCCACCTACTTCGAGGTCCCGCCCGATGCCGCCGTCGACGAGGCCGCCGCCGAGGACCTCTTCGCTGCGGACGGACCGGTGATCGACGTGCAGACGCACTGGATGGCCCAGCGGCCGAGCCTCCATGCGGCCCAGGACCGGTTGCTGCGGCTCTACCGGTGGTTCGCCCCCGACTGGTGGGACGGCCTCGACGGCGTGGTCGCCTACTCGCTCGCCGAGTACCTGCGCTGCGTGTTCGTCGAGAGCGAGACAGCGGTGGCGGTGATCACCGCGGCACCGGGCAACGCCGAGGGCGACATGATGCTCCGCAACGACGAGATGGCGGGCATGCGGGAGCTGTTCGACCGCATGGCCGGCACCGGTCGCCTGCTCAACCACACGGTGGTGCGGCCCAACCAGGGGGAGATCGAGCACATGGCGGCGTGGGCCGAGGCCTACGACCCGATCGGATGGAAGGTCTACACGCTCGGTCGGATGGACGAGGAGCACGAGTCCTTCATCCCGGGGTCCGGCTGGCGCCTCGACGACGACACCGGCCTCGCCTTCCTCGGTGAAGCCCAGCGGCTCGGCATCTCCCTCGTGTGCGCGCACAAGGGCGTCAGCGGCCTGGTCGACTGCAGCGCGCCCGACGACGTCGGCCCGGCGGCTCGCGCCTTCCCCGACATCGACTTCCTCATCTACCACTCCGGGTACGAGCCGGGCCGGCTCGAGGGCCCGTATGCCGAGGACGGTCCCACGCTCGGCATCGACACGCTGATCCGCAGCGTCACCGACCACGGCCTCGGCCCGGGCGACAACGTGTACGCCGAGCTCGGCACCACGTGGTTCAACCTGCTCAGTCGGCCGGAGGAGGCCGGGCACGCGCTCGGGAAGCTGCTCCTCCAGCTCGGCGAGGACAACATCATCTGGGGCACCGACGGCATCTGGTACGGGCCCACCCAGCCGGCCATCGACGCGTTCCGGGCCTTCCAGATCCCCGATCACCTCTGCGAGCGCTACGGCTACCCGAAGCTCACGCCGAGCGCCCGGCGCAAGATCCTCTGCGACAACGCCACGCGTGTCTACGGCCTCGACCCCGGCACCCTCGGTGCCGGCGCTTCTGACGATCTGGCGTGGGTCGACGCCGTGCTCGCCGAGCACGGACGTCACGGGTTGGTGCACCGCTCCGGGGACTGATCGCAGGGCATTGCTGCATATGCTGGGCGAGTCGCAGGGGCGCGACGGAGAGGGTGGAGGCAATGGGGACCACGGACCGATCGGGGCGGCCGTACGCGCTCATCTCGACCGACTGCCACGCCGGCGCCGACCTCTGGGACTACAAGCCGTACCTCGAGCAGCGCTGGCACGACGAGTTCGACGCCTGGGCGGGAGCGTTCTCCGACCCGTGGGGCGAGGTGGATCCCGACTCCGACTACAAGGCCGGGGTGTCGTCGTTCATGTCCCCCGTGAGCTGGGACAGCACCAAGCGCCTCGAGATGCTCGACGCCCAGGGCGTCGTCGCCGAGGTGCTGTTCCCCAACACGGCTCAGCCGTTCTATCCGAGCGGATCGCTCACGGCGCCGGGGCCTCGGTCACGGGACGAGTATGAGCGGCGGTGGGCAGGCGTACAGGCCCACAACCGATGGCTGCGCGACTTCTGCGATGCGGCACCCGGTCGGCGCCTCGGACTCGTCCAGCTGTTCCTCGACGACGTCGACGCCGCCATCGCCGAGGTCCGCTGGGCCAAGGAAGCGGGCCTGAAGGGCGTCCTGCTCCCGCCCGACCACCACCTCACGATCCAGAACCTCTACTACGCGGAGCTCGACCCACTCTGGGCGGTCTGCGCCGAGCTCGAGATGCCGATCCACCGCCACGCCACCGCTCCGTCGTCCGACGAGGGCGGACCGGCGTCCCGGGCAGCGGCACGGGTCGTCGGGGTCCACGAGTCGTACTACTTCGGCCGCCGGGCCCTGTTCCAGCTGGTGCTGGCCGGCGTGTTCGAGCGCTTCCCGACCCTGAAGTTCGTGCTCACGGAGGTCGGCGGCTCGGCCTGGGTGCTGCACGAGCTCAAAGCGATGGACCGCCTCGTGAGCGGCGCCAACGAGGACGGCACCATCAACGCCATGTTCGCCTCCGAGGCGGCCGACGTGCTCTCGCTGACACCCAGCGAGTACTTCCGACGGAACTGCTTCGTGAGCACGCTCCTGTCGAGCGGCGAGGTGGCCAAGCGCCACCAGATCGGCATGGAGCAGCTCCTGTGGGGCATCGACTTCCCCCACCACGAGGGCTCGGCGCCCTACACCGTGGAGACCCTCCGGGCCTGCCTCTGGGACGTCCCGGAGGACGACGTCCGTCAGCTGACGTCGCTCAACGCCGCTCGCGCCTACGACGTCGACCTCGACCAGCTGCAGGCGATCGCCGACCGGATCGGTCCGACCGTGGCGCAGATCGCCACGCCGCTCAGCGCCGACGAGGTGCCCGACGATCCGAACTTCCGGTGGTTGACCGCAGCGGTCCCGACCAGCTGACGGGCCGAGGGTGAGCGTGCGTGCTCCGGCCCCGGACTCGGCGGCAGGAGACCCCTGCCGGCCGAACGCTCCGGGGTAGCGTCGCCGGGTGCCCGCCTGGTTGTCGTCTGCGCTGAGCCCGTGGACGACGCCCGCCGCTCTCTTCGGCGCGGTGGTGGCGGTGGCCGCCCTCGTCGGCGTGCGGGGTCGGCGCCTGGCGACGCTCGCGGCGGTGGTCGCCGCCGGGCTCGGCCTCTGGCAGGCCTGGAAGATCGGTCCGCCCAGCGGACTGCTCGACCTGAAGATCTACGTCCACTCCGCCCGGGGCTGGCTCGAGGGTGGATCGCTCTACGACTACAGCGACCCTGTCTTCCATCTCAGCGCCACCTACCCGCCGATCGGACCCCTGCTGTTCAGCGTGCTCTCCCCGCTCACGATGGAGGCCCGCGAGGTGCTCTGGACCGCGGTGAGCCTGGCCTCCCTCGCCGGGTGCGCCGGCTGCGCGGCGGTGCTCGCCGGCGTCGCCCCTGAACGGCGCCGCACCTGGGCGTTGTGGGCCTTCGCTCTCGCCGTGACCACGATCCCGGCGTGGCTGACGCTCCGCCTCGGTCAGGTCAACGTGGTGCTCTGGCTCCTGGTGCTCGGCGACCTGGTCGCCCTGACCCGCCGCTCACGATGGGCGGGTGTCGGAATCGGGCTGGCCACGTCGGTGAAGCTGGTTCCGGGCCTGTTCCTGGTGTGGCTCGCCGTCGCTGGCGTGCACGTCGTGCGTCGAGGCCCCGGGCCGGCCCGCCGGCGGCTCCGCCTCGACCACTTCGGTGTGGCGGCCGTCCGCGGTGTCGCCACCGCGGCAGCGGTCACCATCGCCGGGTGGGCCGTCGCGCCCGACGACTCCTGGCGCTACTGGACCGGCCTGATGTGGGACTCCCACCGCGTCGGGCTGGTGGACGACGACCGCAACAACTCCCTGCTGCGGGTCGTCGCCGATGTCGTCTCCCCCGGCCAAGCGCGGACGGCGACCTGGCTCCTGCTCGCCGCTGTCGTGGTCGTGGTGGCGCTGGTCCGCGGCCGTGGTGCCGCCCGCCGGGGCGACCTGCTGGCGGTCGCCGTGGTGGTCGGGTGTGCGTCGAGCCTGATCAGCCCGATCTCGTGGACCCACCATCTCGGCTTCCTCGTGCTCGCGCTGGCCGCGCTCAGCACCGTCGAGGCCTGGTGGCGGTGGCCGGCGGTGGCCGCCGGCTGGCTCTTCCTCGTCGACCCCGGCGGCCTCGGCGACCACCCGACCACCGCGACGATCCGGGTGTTCGTCATGATCGCGCTGGTCGTCGCCATGCCCGTCGTCGACGGACGGACGACGGGTTCAGCGAGCGACGGCGCTGAGGAGCCGCTCGACGAACTCCCGGCTACGGCCGTCGATGTCGTTGCGGCGGATCGCCATGCCCCCGATGACCTCGGCGCCCCGCTCGCGCATGATGTCGGAGAGCTTGTCGAGGGTCTTCCCGGCGTCGAGGGCGTAGGTGCAGAACACCGCGCATCGCTTCCCCGTCACGAGAGGTAGCTGGGACAGCCGGCCGGCACGGGCGGGCTTCTGACCCACGATGAACAGCCCGTCGGTCCAGCTCCCGACGATCACGAGATCGCAGTCGGCGACGGCCTGGAAATCGACCGCAGTGGTGGGGCAGACCGTGGTGCTGACCCCTTCGGCCCGGAGGAGCCCGCCGATGATCCCAGCGGCCTTCTTGGTGTTGCCGGTGAGGCTCTCGTAGATCACGACGGCTCGCACGACCGAAGCTCCTCGGGACGCGGGGTGGGTCGGCTGAGCGTAGCGCGACGCACCACAGGGACAGGGAGGCCGACGAAGGGCGTGACTCGGTCGGATCAGACGGGAACGGCGTCGAGAGCGCCGGTCGGCTCCAGGCCCGAACCGACGGGAACGACCGGAGCCCCCTCGACGACCCGGAGGTGCACCGGCGATCCCTCGTCGATGCCCAGAGCCTGGAACTCGGTGCGGGTGAGCGTGACCAGGACCGTCTGGTCTCTGGCCTGGACGTCGACACGCATCTCGAAGCCCACCCGGGTGACCCGGCTCACCGTGCCCGGGACGCCACCACCCGGATCGCCGGCGTGCAACTCGAGGTCATGGGGGCGAACCAGATCGGTGCCGAGCTGGGTGACCGGACCCAGGAAGCGCATCACGAAGTCGTTCGCCGGCTTGTCATAGAGGTCGTCGGGAGACCCGACCTGCTCGACCCGGCCGCCGTTGATCACCACGATCTCGTCGGCGACCTCGAGGGCCTCCTCCTGGTCGTGGGTGACGAAGACGGTGGTGACCGGCACCTCGTCGTGCAACCGTCGGAGCCAGTCGCGCAGCTCCTTGCGCACCTGGGCGTCGAGGGCGCCGAAGGGCTCGTCGAGCAGGAGCACGCCAGGGTTTACGGCGAGTGCTCGGGCCAGGGCCATGCGCTGGCGCTGGCCACCCGAGAGCTGCGACGGGAGCCGATCGCCGAACTGCTCCAGGTGGACCAGCTCGAGAAGCTCGGCCACCCGGGCCTTGATCTCGGCCTTGGGCCGCCGGCGGATCTCGAGGCCGAACGCCACGTTGCGCGCCACCGACAGGTGCTTGAAGGCGGCGTAGTGCTGGAACACGAAGCCGACGTTGCGCTTCTGGGGCGACGCGTAGGTGGCGTCGACGCCCTCGATCTCGATCGTGCCGGAGTCGGCGTGCTCGAGCCCGGCGATGATGCGCAGGAGGGTGGACTTGCCGCCACCGCTCGGCCCGAGGAGGGCGGTGAGCTGCCCCGTGGGGATGCTCACGTTGACGTCGTCGAGCGCGACGAAGTCGCCGAAGCGCTTGTCGACGTGGCGGACCTCGATGCTCACGATCCGACCTCGGAGGCGGTGGGGCGACTGGAGGGGTTCATCGGTCCTTCTTCCCGGGGCGGATCAGCGCCACCACGACGATGGCGCTCACGGCCACCATCACCAACAGGAACGAGACGGCGTAGGCGCCGGGCTTGTCGAAGTTGAGGTACTTCTCCTCCACCGCCAGCGTGGCGGTGCGGGTGTTGCCGAGCACGTTGCCCGAGACCACCTTCACGGCGCCGAACTCGCCCAGGGCGCGAGCCAGGCTGAGCACCACGCCGTACACCAGCGCCCACTTGATCGACGGGAGGGTGATGCGGCGGAAGGTGGCCCAGGCGTTGGCGCCGAGGCTGTGCGCCGCCTGCTCCTGCTCGGTCCCGATCTCCTCGAGGACCGGCACCACCTCGCGGATGACGAGCGGCAGGGCGACGAACGTGGTGGCCAGGAGGATCCCGGGCGTGGCGAAGATCACCTGGAAGCCGTTGTCCTCCAGGGTGGAGCCGAACCAGCCGTCGCGCCCGTTGTAGACGAGCACGAGGGCCAGGCCGACGACGATCGGCGACACCGACAGCGGGAGGTCGATGAGCGCGCTGAGGGCGCGCCGCCCGGGGAAGCGGTAGCGCACCAGCAGGATCGACATGCCCACGCCGAAGATGGTGTTGATGACCACCGACACGATGGCGACGCGGACCGTGAGCCACAGGGCGGCGACGGTGTCGGGATCGTCGAAGACGTCGGCGAGGTCGCTGAAGCCGTCGGCGAAGGTGTTCTTGACGACGAGCGAGACCGGCCAGGCGACGAGGAAGAAGAGGTAGGCGACGACGATCAGGCGCAGCACCCAGCGGCCCGGGCCGGGCCTGCCCGGGCGGCGGCGAGGCGGGCGCGGGCCGGGCGTGTACTCCACGCCGGCGAGGGTGACCGGGAGGGTGCGGGGCTCCTCGCCGCCGGTGTCGTCGGCCACGGTGCGGATGTCAGCCACGACGGCTCACCT
>DATDIY010000150.1:0-6255 GCA_036520815.1 Acidimicrobiales bacterium | reverse complement strand
GCTCGCCCTCGCCGGTCTGGCCCTGGTGCGGTTCCGGCACAAGGCCTTCTTCCTCGTGGTCACCGTCGTCGGTCTGCTCGTCGCGGTGGGCGCCCACCCCTTCGACGCTCCCTCCGTGCTGGGCGGTCTGTTCAAGGCGTTCACCGGCACCGAGAGCGGGCTCGCCATGCGCTCGACACCGCGCGCGCTGCCGCTCCTCGAGCTCGGGCTGGCCGCCGGCTTCGGTGCCGGCGTGGGCGCGCTGGCCGCCGCCGCCCGGCGGGTGGTCGCGGCGCGCCAACCCCCCGCCGGAGCGGGAGGGGCCCGCTCGATGCCGGCGGGCTGGGGGCGGTGGGCCACTCCCCTGGTGGTCGCGCTGTCCTGCCTGCTCGTGATGGCCAACCTCTCCCCGATGTTCATCGGCCAGGCCACCGCCGACAACCTCACCCGCGACGAGCAGTTCCCCGACTACTGGCTCGACGCCGCTGCCGCCATCGACGCCGGCTCCCACGACACACGCGTGCTCGAGATCCCCGGCAGCGACTTCGCCGCCTATCGGTGGGGCGACATCGTCGACCCCCTCACCCCGGGCCTCGTCGACCGGCCCTACCTGGCGCGCGAGCTGATCCCCAACGGCGAACCGGCCTCGGCATCGTTGCTCCTGGCGCTCGACCGTCGTTACCAGGAAGGCGTCGCCGAGGAGGACGCCCTCGTACCGATCGCCCAACTGTTCGGCGTGGGCGACATCGTGCTGCGCAACGACCTCGAGTACGAGCGGTTCAACACGCCCCGTCCCTACATCATGTGGAACAGCCTCACCTCGACCCCGGGCCTCTCCACCCCCGAGGGCTTCGGCGAACCGGGCCGCAACGACGCCCGGCCCCCCAAACCGCTGCTCGACGAGAAGGCGCTGGCGGAGCCGTCCGACCAACCCGCCTCCCCGCCGGTCGCGCTGTTCCGACTGGACGACCCTCTCCCGATCGTGCGGACGGTCCCCTACGCCACACCGATGCTGGTCGCCGGCGACGGCGAAGGCCTGGTCGACCTCGCCGCCCTGGGCCTGCTCGACCCACGCCAGGCGATCCTGTTCTCGGGGACGTTCGCCGACGACGCCGACGGGCTCCAGCAACAGATCGACGCCGGCGCCACGCTCGTCGTCACCGACACCAACGCCAAGCGCGGCCTGCGGTGGGGCTCGGTGCGGGAGAACGAGGGCTACGTCGAACGGGCCGACGAGGACGCCCTGCGGTACGACCCGTCGGAGAACCGCCTCGAGGTCTTCCCCGACGAGACGACGGACAGCCAGACCGTGGCCGTCCAACGAGGCGGCACGGTCGACGCCACCGCCTACGGCAATCCCGTGTCGTTCACCCCCGAGACCCGGCCGTACCGGGCGTTCGACGGCGACCCGACCACGTGGTGGTCGGTGGGCGGCCTCGACGACGCGGTGGGCGAACGGATCGTGCTCACCCTCGACGAGCCCACCGAGCTCGACCACCTCACGCTGCTCCAGGCTCCCGGCAACCGCCACATCGCCGAGGCCCGGGTGCGCGTCGGCGACGAGCGCTTCGACGTCGATCTCGGCCCCGAGAGCCTGGGCGGGGAGGGCCAGACCGTGACCTTCCCGCCCACCACCGCCGATCGGGTCGAGATCGAGGTGCTGACCACCGACCCGGGCGGGCTCGCCAGCTACGACAACTACTCGGGCGTGGGGTTCGCCGAGATCGGCGTCCCCGGAGTGCAGGTGAGGGAGTCCCTGCGGTTGCCCACCGATCTCCTGACCGCAGTGGGCACCGACGATCTCGACCACCCGCTCTACATCGTGGTCACGCGCAACCGCACCGATCCGACCAACCCCGGCCGCCCGGACCCGGAGGGCTCGCTGCACCGAGAGCTGACCCTGCCGTCGAGCCGCTCGTTCACGCTCGTCGGCGACGTCCGCCTCGACAGCAGTGCGGACGCCGCTGTGCTCGCCACGTTCCTCGGGGGCGGCGACGGCGCCCGAGCGACCGCCTCGTCGTGGCTGCCGGGCGACATCGGTAACCGGGGTCGGGCCGCGTTCGACGACGATCCCACCACGTGGTGGACGCCGGCATTCGGCGACCCCCGCGGCGTGTGGGTGCAGCTCGACGTCCCGACCGGCGCCGCTCCGTCGGAGCTCACCGTCACCTACCCCGCCGACGGACGTCACTCGGGGCCGTCCCGCCTCTCGGTGCAGGCCGACGGGACGACGGTCGCGACCGTCGACGTTCCCGACGCGGTCGACGGGCCGTTCGGCACGACGCAGTCAGTGACCATCCCGATCCCGGCCGGCACCACCGCCGGCTCTTGGCGGGTCACCGTCGACGAGGTCCACCCTCGCATCACCTCCCCGTGGCTCGGGGGCGACGACTACGCCCTTCCCGTCGCCATCGCCTCGGTCGATGGTCTCGGCGTCACCCCCGCTGCGATGGCCGACGCAGTCGACACCGGCTGCCGCTCCGACCTCGTAGCCGTCGACGGTCAGCCCGTCCCCGTCCGCGTCACCGGCTCCGTCGCCGATGCCGCCGCCGGTCGGGCCCTTCAGCTTCTCGGGTGCGGTGACCTCGCCGTGGCCGCCGGCGACGTCACCATCGACACCGCTCCTGGTTCCACCACCGGGCTCGACGTCGACCGCCTGGCTCTCGCCAGCCTGCCCGGAGGGACCGCCGTTCCGGCTGCAGCGTCCGGATCCGTCGACGACGTCGTGGCGGCGCTGCAACCGTCGCTGCCCGCCGAGCAGCCCTCGGTGACGGTGACCTCGGAGCGACCCGACCGGGTCGAGCTCGAGGTCACCGGCCTCGACGAGCAGAGCTGGCTCGTGTTCGGGCAGAGCCTCAGCGACGGGTGGACGGCGACCAGCCCGGAGCTCGGCGACCTGGGTGGGCCCACCCTCATCCAGGGCTTCGCCAACGGGTGGACCCTCGATCCCGCAACGGGCACCGTGCACCTCACCCTCGAGTGGGGCCCGCAGAAGGTCGTGTGGGCCGGTGTCGCGGCGTCGCTCCTCGGCGTCCTCGCCTGCCTGGCGATCCTGCTCGTGCCGTTGGTCCTGCGTCGGCGTCGCCGCGAGCGGGCACCGGGTCCGCCGAGCGACGACGACCACCCCCTCGCTCTCGATCGTCCCGATCGTCCCGGCGGGCGCACCGCCGCGCTCGTCGCGGGTATCGGCATCGCCGTGTTCGCCGCCCTGAACCTCCCGCGCGACCGCATCCTGCTGAGCCTCGCCCTCGCCGTCGGCCTCGGCGTCGCCACCGGGCTGGTCGTCCGCTCGGGCCGGGGGCAGACCGCCCTGGCGTGGGTCGCCCCTGCCGCGCTCGCCGTCGCCGGGATCTACGCCGTGCTGAAGGAGTGGCGCGGCGGCTACCGCAGCTCGGAGTGGCCGCAGATCTTCGACCCGGTCCACGTGCTCGGGATCGTGGCGGTGCTGGCGTTGGCCGCCGTCGCCGTGGTGACCGCCTGGCGCGACGAGCGCGGCACGGTCGAGACCGACGAGGGCGTCAGTCGTCCTCGCCCGGCCGGCGGCGGGGACCCAGCGCCACCTGCATGACCACCCCTCCGGGCCGCGCCGTCGTCACGTCGTCGGAACCGAGCTCGACGCCCTCCTCGGCCCAGGACGGCTCCGGGTCGTCGTCGCCGGCGAGCACCCGACGCATCGACCGGGCCATGCGCTCGGCCCGCCGCTCCGCGGTGTCGGCGACCGGGCCGGACCAGTTCTCGCGCAACGTGTCGCCGAACAGCTCCAGCCAGCGCTCGTAGTGGGCTTCGGTGAAGGGCACCAGGCCGTTCACCCGCTCGTGCGCCCGCAGGGGACGACCGTCGTAGCGGCGACCACCGAGGAGCTGCCAGTTCCAGAACGCGGTGACCTTGGGGATGTGCTCGGCCCAGTCGACGTCGGCCGCCGCGAACACGGGACCGAGCACGTCGTCGACCGCCGCCTGGCGGTAGAACGCCCGAACCAGGACCTCGATGTCCGCTTCCGAGCCGAGATCAGGCAGTCCTGGCGTCGCTGGTGTCTCGTCGAGCACAGATCCGAGGGTACGAGGTCGTCGGTTCGCCGGCACACGGAGGTATCCTGAGCGGGTCCGCCTTGACCCCGCGGACGGTCGTTCACCAGCGAACCGTCCCGGAGGTCCCCACGGTGCACCCATCTGGCCTCACCGGCGCCACCGACAGTTCGGTGGTCGTCGAGCTTCACGTCGTACCCCCGGTCGCCGCCGCGGTGCTCGACGGCGACCTCGACCTCCACACCCAGTCGCAGCTCGATGCCATCGTCGGGCTCGTCCGGGACACCTCGGTCGTGCACCTGACCCTCGACGTGCGCGCCGTCGACTTCATGGGTCTGGGCGCGTTGACGAGCATCGCCGACGCCTGCGCCGTCCTCGCCACCAGGGGCGGCGCCCTCACCGTGTACGGGGCCCGGCCGCTGCACCGACGGGTCCTCGATCTGCTGGACGCCCCCTCGGTCGAGATCAGCGAGTGAACGACTCCCGCCCGACAGGCCCGCTCCGGACCCGAGCCGGGTAAGGAGACCTCCATGCCCATCGATGACGCCTCCCTCGACTCCGCCCTCGCCACCCTGCGCGCCGAGCACCTCCAGCACGACGAGCTCGAGGGCTCGCTGCGGCGAGTGCTCGACGCCACCCGGACGGTGTTCGACGTGACGGGTGCCGGGCTGATGGTGGTCGACGACAACGACAACCTGCGCTACGTCGCCGCGACCGACGGGCGCAGCGCGGCACTCGAGGCCGCTCAGGCCGAGACCGGTGAGGGACCGTGCGTGGAGTCGTTGCTCACCGACAAGGTCGTCCACACCGACGACGTAGCGGGCGACCCGCGCTGGCCGACCCTCGCCGGCGCCGTCGGCGGCCTCGGCGTGGGTGCGCTCCTCGGCGTGCCGATCCACGTGAGCAACACCTCGGTGGGTTCGCTCAACGTCTACGCCGACGTGCAGCGGGCCTGGAAGGACGACGAGGTCGAGGCGCTACGAGGCTTCGGCCTCGTGGTCGAGGAGCTGCTGACCCAGGCTCTCACCGCCCGGGAGCGCCACGTGCTCGCCGCCCAGCTCGATCGGGCGCTCTCCAGCCGCGTGCTGATCGACCGGGCCGTGGGCGCGCTGATGGCCGAGCACCGCACCGACCCCGTGTCGGCGTTCAACCTCCTGCGCAACCGGGCGCGCGCCGAGCGCCGGAAGGTCACCGAGGTGGCCGACGAGATCCTCGTCGCCGTGCAGCAGCCCGACGGCGTTCTCACGGCACCCACGCAGGGAGAAGCGCCGGCTCAGCAATAGGGCCGGGCGAGGGTGAGCAGGAAGTCGCCGTCCGGGTCGGTCCAGGCCTCCTCGACCACGAATCCGGCGGCGTGCAGCTCGTCGGCGACCTGCTCGGGCCGGAACTTCGACGAGATCTCGGTGTGCAGCTCCTCGCCGTCGTCGAAGTGCAGGTCGAGCCCGAGCCCAGCGAGGTGGGCGTCGTGCGCCTCGGTGGCCCGCAGGTGCATCTCGATCCACGACTCCTGCTCGTTCCACCGGGCGACGTGGTCGAACCGGGCAGGCTCGAGGTCGCCGTCGAACTCGGCGTTCAGCACCGACAACACGTTCCGGTTGAACTCGGCCGTGACCCCGGCAGCGTCGTCGTAGGCCGCCACCAGGCGCTCGGTATCCTTGACCAGGTCGGTGCCGAGCAGGAGATGGTCGTCGATCGTCATCACCGCGTCGAGATCGAAGAGGAAACGGCGCCGTTCGGCCGGATCGAGGTTGCCGATGGTCGAGCCGAGGAAGACGACGAGGCGGCCGTCGGCGGCGTCGGGCACGGCGCCGAGGTGGCGGTGGAAGTCACCGACCACGGCGTGCACGGCACAGTCGTAGGTCGTGCCGATCTCGGCCGCGGCTGCGGTCAGCACCTCCTCGCTCACGTCGAAGGGCACGAACCGCTGCAACAGCTCCGCCTCGCTCATGGCGTCGAGGAGCAGGCGGGTCTTCTCCGAGGTGCCCGAGCCCAGCTCCACCAGGGTGCCGGCCCCGGCCCGCTCGACGATGTCGCCGGCATGGCGCCGCAGGATCTCGCGCTCGGCCCTGGTCGGGTAGTACTCGGGGAGCCGGGTGATCGCGTCGAACAGGATGCTCCCCCGCTCGTCGTAGAACCACACCGGGGGAAGCCGCTTGGCCGGGCCCGTGAGCCCGGTGAGGACATCGTGCTCGAGGGCCCGGCGGCGATCGCCCGGGCCGATGTGCACGTCGACGGTGAGCGGGGGTGACGC
>DATDIY010000149.1:0-3156 GCA_036520815.1 Acidimicrobiales bacterium | reverse complement strand
GGTGACCCGGCACATCGTGGCTCCGGAGGTGAAGCAACCCGAGCTCGCCGGCGAGGTGGCCACGGCATAGCCGGCCAGCGGACCGTCGCCGAGGAAGGTGGGCGGGTTCCAGGCGACGTCGACGTAGCCCTCACCCGGCAGCGCCGCCGGATCGCGAGGGCTGTTGGGAACGCCGAGCAGCGCCGAGTCGAGCTCGACCTCCGGTCGTAGCCCAAAGGCCGTCGACACCTTGTCGGCCGTGGTGATGAGCCGACTCATGATCGTCGACTTCGTCGTGTACCCCTGTTGCTTCAGCAGGGCGATCGCCCCGCTCACCACCGGAGCCGCCATCGACGTGCCGGTCAGCGTCCCGTAGGCCGAGCCGGGCTTGGACGAGAAGATCGGACCTCCCGGCGCCAGGATCGTCGTGTCCCTGGTGAGGTTGCTGTAGCCCGCCAGGGTGGAGGCGAGGGTGGTGGCGCCGACGCTCACCACTGTCGAGATGCACGCCGGAGCCGAGATCCCCGGGAAGGCGGCGCTGTTGAACCCGAGGTTGCCGGTCGCCGCCACGGTGACCACGCCGATGGCCGCCAGCGCGTCGACGTAGGGCTTGCTGGGGTCGTCGTCGCAGGCGCCCGGCGACAGGCCACCGCCGAGGCTCAGGTTGACCGCGGCCAGGTTCTGGAACCCGGCGACGTTGTTCTGCACCTGGGCGCGCAGCCAGAACAGCGCGTCGTTGAGGTCGCTGTCGTAGGCGAACACACAGGGGGCGGGACCGGAGCAGGCGTCGACGGTCGTCCCCTTGGTGAAGATCTGCACCGCCACGATCGACGCCGCCGGCGCCACCCCCTGCAGGGTTCGCCCCGCGGTCGTGACCGGCCCGCCCGCGGCGATGCCAGCGACGTGGGTGCCGTGCTCGCACTCGATGATGGCCATCAGACACGGCGTCGCCGACCCCGAGCCGAACTGCGTGTTGCCCCCACCGGGGCACAGCGTCGCGGTGCCGGGGGCGCCGCCGCTCGAGAAGCAGGCCTCGGCCGTCACCTTGCCCGCCAGGTACGGATGATCCTTCTGGACCCCGGAGTCGAGGATGGCGATCGTCTGACCGCTGCCGTCCCACCCTGCGGAGTGAGTGGCGGGGACGCCGATGTTCTCGGCCCAGGCGTCCGCCGAGACGTAGTTCTTGCCGTTCTCGACGATGCGCTCCACGTAGGGCGCCCTGCGAAGGGCGTCGAGGCCTTCGGCGTCGACGGTGACCGCCAGCTGCGATGTCGCCCCGGCGTCGACCGCCGAGACCGACTCGTCGGGCACCGCCGCCATCACCGCGTCGGCGACCTGCTCGCCGGGCGCGCTGGTGACGGCGATGACGTCGACGGAACCCTCCTCGGCCTTGGCCTGCAGGTCGTCGTCGATGGGCGCGCCGGTACCAGAGGTACCGGTCGTCGCGGTGGGTGTGGACCCGGACGCGGCCTGCGCGGACGGGAGCACGCCACCACCCCCTGCCACCAGGGCAGCTGCCACCACCAGGCCCGCGACGGCGAGGCGGAGGACCTCTCGCGTGCGCTCCATGTCAGGGATCACCCTAATCGGGGCCGCTCTCCGTGACCGAACGCCCCAGCGCTCGTCCCCGCTGTGCGACCATCGACCTGTGCCCGACGACGTCGAGCTCCGCGTCGCCGTGCTGAGCGACACCCACCTCCGCGGCGGGATCGACCGACTCCCCCCTGGCGCGCTCGCCGAGATCGAACGAGCCGACGTCGTCCTTCATGCCGGTGACGTGCTCGACCCCGGCGCCCTCGCGGCACTGAGAGAGCTGGCCGGTGCCCGACCGTTCCACGTCGTGCTCGGCAACAACGACCACGAGCTGATCGGCGCCCTCCCCGACCGCGTCGAGGTGGAGCTCGCCGGGGTGCAGGTGGCCGTCGTCCACGACACCGGCGCCCGCACCGGGCGCGAGGCACGCATGCGACGGTGGTTCCCCACCGCCGACGTCGTGGTGTTCGGCCACAGCCACGAGCCGTGGGCGGCGCCGGGCACGCCGGGCCAGCTGCTGTTCAACCCGGGATCGGCGGTGCAGCGCCGCCGCCAGCCGCATCACACGATGGGCGTGCTCGAGCTCGGCGGCGGCAAGGTGCTCGACCGCCGGATCGTGATCGTCGACCCGGACTGAGCCAACCGACCGACGCGAGCCCTTCGCTCAGGACGAGGCGGGCTCGGCCACGTCGTGGAGCGCGTCGACGAGGTACTTCAGGTGGCTGTCCATGCGGCCGGCCTCGAACTCCCAGGTGTCGCCGGTACGGGTGTCCTTGACCTCGAAGACGTGGACCGCGGCGCGGGCCTTCAGGGCGACCACGATGTCGGAGCGGTCGAGCTGGAACATCACGTCGGCGGGCACCTGGTGGAAGCCCTTCTCCTTGACGTGCCATCCGTAGATGCGGCTCTCGGAGACGGCGATCAGCGTGCGCCAGGGCACCTGGTGCACGGTGGCTCCGTCCCCCGACCCCTTGCCGAAGTCCTTGGTGTGCTTCGCCGTCTCCATGGCCAGCGCGGCTCCGGCGAGATCGCCGATGGCACCGCCGAGCCCACCACCGAGGGCGTGGCCGATCCCGCCGCCGACCGTGCTGCCGCCAATGAGGCCGGCGCTGGTGCCACGAGGCTCGAACATCGCCGCCGCCACGACGGTGTCGTCGTCGCCCAGGGCCTTCTGCGCCTTGTCGATGATGGCCTGCTCGCTCACGGCTGCTCCTCCGGTGTCGTCCGCCAGTGAGATCGACGGTGACGAGGAGCGACTTGAGCCTGACGGGTCCGGATGAGCCGAGCGACCCACCGGCCGCCCAGTCTCTCCCGGACTCAGTCGTAGTAGCCCTCGATCGCCCACCGGCCACCCTCCACGTGGACGAGCACCGCCCGTCCGTCGGCCAGCAGCAACTGCAGGCGGGCCCGACGACGGCGAGCCGCCGGATCCCACCACCGCTCGTCGGTCGGCCACGGCCCCGCCCAGGCGGACACCTCCACCGATGCGCCCCGCCCGAACCCGACCCGGGCCGGAGCGGCGCTGAGATGACCTCGGCCGCTGACCCCGAGTGGAGTGCCGTCGGCCCCCAGCACCTCGACGGGATGCGCCTCTCTCGGCACCAGCGCCGGGGTGGGGACCGGCACCCGTCCGGGCCACGGCGC
>DATDIY010000148.1:0-4802 GCA_036520815.1 Acidimicrobiales bacterium | reverse complement strand
AGTGGGACCTGCTGCTGGTCAGCGGGTGATGGGATCGGGGGCGTCGGCGTCGATCTCGTGGGCCTTGATGGCGTCGTGGACGACGTCGGCGTCGACGACGCCATCGGCGGCGAGGGCGGACAGCACCGCGACCTCGACGTGGGCGGCGTCGGTCTCGAAGAACCGGCGCAGGGCCTCGCGGGTGTCGGAGCGGCCGAAGCCGTCGGTGCCGAGGGGGACGAACCGCTTGGGCACGAAGCGGGCGACCTGATCGGGCACCGACTTCATGAAGTCGGTGACGGCGACGATCGGGCCCGGCGCGCCCATCAGCTTGTCGGTGACCATCGGGGTGCGGGGCGCCTCGAGCGGGTGGAGGCGGTTCCAGCGCTCGACGGCGAGGGCGTCCTCGCGCAGCGCCTTGTAGGAGGTGGCGCTCCACAGCTCGATGCCGATGCCGCGCTCGGCCAACGCCGCCTGCGCGTCGCGAGCCGCCATCTGGGCGGTGCCGGAGAACACGATGGTGGCCTTGGGCTCGGTGCCGTCGGGAGCGCCCGACCAGCGGTAGAGGCCGCTCACGATGTCGTCGGCGGTGACGCCCTCGGGCCGGGCCGGCATCTCGTAGTTCTCGTTGTAGGCGGTCAGGTAGTAGAAGCGGCCGTCGCCGTTCAGCGAGGTGCCACCGGGACCGCCGTACATGTCGTGCAGGCCGTGCTCGATGATGGCCGCCAACTCGTAGGCGAAGGCGGGGTCGTAGGCCTTCACCGTCGGCACGGTGGAGGCGAGCACGAGGCTGTGCCCGTCCTGGTGCTGGAGGCCCTCGCCCAGCAGCGTGGTGCGACCGGCGGTGGCGCCGATCAGGAACCCCTTGGCCTGGGCATCGGCGGCGGCCCAGATGAGGTCGCCGACGCGCTGGAAGCCGAACATCGAATAGAAGATGAAGAACGGCACCATGGGCACGCCGCGCGTGGCGTAGCTCGTGCCGGCGGCGGTGAAGCTGGCCATGCCGCCGGCCTCGGTGATGCCCTCCTCGAGGAGCTGGCCGTCCTTGCTCTCGGTGTAGGAGAGCAGGAGCGAGGCGTCGACGGGCTCGTAGAGCTGACCCTGGGAGGCGTAGATCTTCAGTTCCCGGAACAGGGCGTCCATGCCGAAGGTGCGGGCCTCGTCCGGGATGATCGGTACGACCCGCTTGCCGAACTCGCCGGCCCGGCACAGCTGACGCAGCATGCGGGTGAAGGCCATCGTGGTCGAGACCGCCTGGGTGCCGGAGCCTTCGGCGAACTCGGCGAAGACCGACGGGTCGGGCAGCTCGAGGGGACGCCGCACCGCGGTCGTGCGCATCGGCATGGGACCGTCGAGAGCCCGACGGCGGTCCATCAGGTAGCGGTACTCGGGGGAGTCGACCGACGGGCGGTAGTAGGGCGGCTCGTCGCCGTCGAAGACCGAGTCGGGGATCTCGTCGGCCAGGCCGAGCCGCCCCCGCAGGTCCTTCAGCTGTTCGACGGTGAGCTTCTTGATCTGGTGGGTGGCGTTGCGGCCCTCGACAGCTGAGCCCAGCGCCCACCCCTTCACCGTCTTGGCCAGGATCACCGTCGGCTGGCCACGGTGCTCGGAGGCGGCCTGATAGGCGGCGTAGAGCTTCTTGTAGTCGTGACCGCCGCGGGGGAGTCGACGCAGGTCGTCGTCGCTCAGGTCCTCGACCAGAGCCCTCAGGCGCGGATCGGGGCCGAAGAAGTGCTCCCGGATGTAGGCACCGCTCTCGACCGCGTAACGCTGCCACTCGCCGTCGAGGGTGGAGTTCATCTTGGAGAGCAGCACGCCGTCGACGTCGCGGGCGAGCAGGTCGTCCCAGGCGCCGCCCCACACCACCTTGATGACGTTCCACCCCGCACCACGGAAGCCGCCCTCGAGCTCCTGGATGATCTTGCCGTTCCCTCGGACCGGGCCGTCGAGGCGTTGCAGGTTGCAGTTCACGACCCAGATCAGGTTGTCGAGCTGCTCCCGGCCCGCCAACGAGATCGACCCCAACGTCTCGGGTTCGTCGGTCTCGCCGTCACCGAGGAAGCACCACACCTTGGAGGCGCTGGTGTCGTCGATGTGGCGGTTGTGGAGGTAGTCGCAGAAGCGGGCCTGGTAGATCGAGTTGATCGGGCCGAGGCCCATCGACACCGTCGGGAACTCCCAGAAGTCGGGCATCAGCCACGGGTGCGGGTAGCTGGAGAGCCCACCTCCACCGATCTCGCGACGGAAGTTGTCGAGGTGGGATTCGTCGAGTCGGCGCTCGAGGAACGCTCGGGCGTAGATGCCCGGGGCGGCGTGGCCCTGGAAGTAGACGTGGTCGCCGGCGAGCCCGTCCTCCTTCCCGCGGAAGAAGTGGTTGAAGCCGACCTCGTAGAGCATGGCCGAGGAGGCGAACGACGACAGGTGCCCGCCGATGCCGTCGGCGTGCTTGTTGGCGTAGACGACCATCACCGCCGCGTTCCAGCGCAGCAGGCGCCGGATCCGCTTCTCCATGTCCTCGTCGCCCGGGAACCAGGGCTGCTCGGCGGAGGGGATGGTGTTCACGTACGGCGTCTGCACGTGGGCGTGGATGCCGATCTCGCGCTCGCGGGCCCGCTCCGTGAGGCGGGACACGAGGTAGCTGGCCCGCATGCGGCCCTTGCTGTCGACCACCGCATCGAGCGAGTCGAGCCATTCACCTGTCTCGCCCGGGTCGGAGTCCGGGAGCTGGCTGACGAAGTGATCGGCGTTCGACATGTGCATCCTCGTGCGTGCGTCTCGTAGGTGCGCTGTGTGGGTTCCCTGCCATCCATGATGCCGGGCCGGGGCCCCCAGGCGGCGCGACCCGACGTGAACAGTCGGTGACCGCGTGCGCTCCGGTGCGGCGGAGCAGCTGTGAGACGCTGACAGCGTGACGACGGACGTGTACACCGACGGGGCCTGCAGCGGGAACCCGGGACCAGGAGGATGGGCGTGGGCGGTGCCCGGCGGGGCGTTCGCCGCCGGTGCAGAGGCGCACACGACCAACCAGCGCATGGAGATCTCCGCCGCCTTCGAGGCGGTGAAGACCGTCGAGGGTCCGCTCGAGATCGTGAGCGACTCGACCTACGTCGTGAACTGCTTCCGGGATCGCTGGCACGAGGGTTGGGTCAAGCGGGGCTGGCTCAACTCGCAGAAGAAGCCGGTGGCCAACCGCGACCTCTGGGAGCCGTTCGTCGAGCTGGTGCGGGCGCGGGGCGATGTGACGTTCCGGTGGGTGAAGGGCCACGCCGGCGATCCGATGAACGACCTGGTCGACCGCCTGGCGGTGGAGGCGGCGACGACCCAGAAGGGCCGATCCGGCGACGGACCGCCCGACGAGCTCGGCCCGCCGGATTCGTTCGGCACCGAGACGGGCACGCTGTCGACCGAGACGACCTCCGCCATCCGGGCGGCGGTGGTGGCGGCGTCGACGGCGGATGGGCGTCCGTACGCCGGCCATGCCCTGCTGGTCGTCGGCCATCGGCCACCCGTCGTCGATCCTGACGGTGACCCCGAGGCGGTCGGAGCGCTGCTCGACTCCCTCATCGGTGAGCTCCTGACCGTCGAGAAGGCTCATCCCGACCTGGTGGTGGTGACCGGCCTGCGCCAGGGGGCCGAGCAGTTGGCAGCCGAGGCGGCGGTCGGCGCCGGGTTGCCGTACGTGGCCGTGCTGCCGTGGCCCGATCCGGCATCGGGTTGGTCGGACGAGGCCCGCGAGCGGTTCCTGGAGCTCGCGGAGGAAGCCGACCAGGTGGTGCTGCTCCAGGACGAGGTGCCCGACTCCCGCCAGGGCCAGGTGGCCGCCATGGCTCGACGCGACGACTGGCTGGCCCGCCACGTCGACGCCGCCCTGGTGGTGTGGGACGGCGTCGACGACGCGGTGGGTCGGTTCCAGCGCAGCGTCCTCGACCACCTCGGCCCGGAGGCGGTCACGGTGGTGCCGCCGACGTGAGCTCCGCCGGGCGCCGGGTGGGGAGCGACACGGGAGGCACGTTCACCGACCTGGTGGCGGACGACGGCACGGTCGTGAAGGTGCCATCGACGCCCCACGATCCGGGCGAGGGGGTCCGCGCTGGTCTGGCCGAGCTGCTGGGAGAGCACGCGGCGCCCGACGTGTTGGCCCACGGCACGACGGTGGCCACCAACGCCCTGCTGGAACGGCGCGGCGCTCGGGTCGCGCTGGTCACCAACGCCGGGTTCGCCGACATCATCGAGATCGCCCGCCAGGATCGACCGTCGCTCTACGACCCGTCGGTGGTGCGGCCCGTGCCGCTGGTGCCGCGTGAGCTTCGGCTCGAGGTCCCCGGGCGATTGACGGCCGACGGCTCCGAGCTCGAGCCGCTCGGGCCGGTACCCGAGGTGCCCGATGGAGTCGAGGCGATCGCGGTCTGCCTCCTGCACAGCGACCTGCAGCCGGCTCACGAGATGCTCGTGGGCATCGATCTCGAGCTCGAGGGCTTCGATGTCAGCTGTTCGTGCGACGTCTCGCCGGAGTACCGCGAGTACGAGCGCACCGTCACCACGGTCGTGAACGCGTACCTGCGGCCTGTCTGTCGCTCCTATCTGCGCCGCTTGGCCGAGGCCGCCGGTTCGGTGCGGGTGATGACGTCGGCCGGCGGACTGGTCCCGGCGTCGTCGGCGGCCGAACGACCCGCTTCGCTGCTGTTGTCGGGACCGGCCGGAGGTGTGCTGGCCGGAGCGCAGGCGGCGGTGGCCAACGGCTTCCGCGATGCCGTCACCTTCGACATGGGTGGCACCTCCACCGACGTGTGCCTCGTGCTCGACGGCACGCCGGCGCCAGCGGC
>DATDIY010000147.1:0-2945 GCA_036520815.1 Acidimicrobiales bacterium | reverse complement strand
CCGGCGGGCGTCGCCTCGACCAGGCCTTCGCTCGGGAGCTGGCGGCGGGGGACGGCTTCTCGCTGCTGTGCGGCCGCTACGAGGGCGTCGACGACCGGGTGCGCACCCACCTCTGCGACGGCGAGCTGTCGATCGGCGACTACGTGCTCGGCGGGGGAGAGGTGGCCGCCATGGTCGTGCTCGAGGCGGTCGGCCGCCTGGTGCCCGGAGTGATGGGCAACGCCGCCTCGGCGGGCGACGAGTCGTTCAGCGACGGCCTGCTCGAGTACCCGCAGTTCACCAAGCCGGCCTCGTTCCGTGGGCTCGACGTCCCCGAGGTGCTGCGCTCGGGCGACCACGGACGCGTCGCTCGCTGGCGGCGGGCCCAGGCGTTGCGCCGCACGCTCGATCACCGTCCCGACCTGGTGGAGTCCCGAGGAGGGCTCACCCCCGACGAGCAGGTCCTCCTCGACGAGTTCCCCCTGAACGACGAGATCGACGACCACTGACTCCCAAAGGTGGCTCACGTGGTGCTGCCGGCGGGACGTGGTGAGCCACCTTTCGGAGGGAGTGACGGGGATGGATGGGGGCGCTTTGCCGTTCGGGGGCGGGCCCGCCTAGCATGCAGGGTCCCCTCGGACAGGACTGACGGGTCTCCGCACGCTGCCGGCACGGTTCGAACCGGCATCTCGCACGCCAGGAAAAGACGCAGATGAACGCCATCGATCTCATCGACGCCCAGAGCCTCCGCGACGACGTCCCCGCCTTCGACGCCGGCGACACGCTGAAGGTCCACGTCCGCGTGGTCGAGGGCAGCCGCGAGCGGGTGCAGGTGTTCCAGGGCGCCGTCATCCGCCGCCAGGGCTCGGGCCTGCGGGAGACCTTCACCGTTCGCAAGGTGAGCTTCGGCGTGGGTGTCGAGCGCACCTTCCCCGTGCACTCCCCGATCGTGGCCAAGATCGAGGTCGTCTCCCGAGGCGACGTCCGCCGGGCCAAGCTCTACTACCTGCGCGACCGCGTCGGGAAGGCCGCCAAGATCAAGGAGAAGCGCGACTGACGCTCCGGCGTCGTCACGCAGCTCCATTCGCAGGTTCCCGGCGCACGGTTGCCGGAGGGGGCCTGCTGTCGCTGGGAGCCGGTAGCGTTGGGGAGACCCAGACGCGATGGCGGGAAGCAGCCATCCAGACACGCGCCACGGCCACCCGGGCCGTACGGGCGAGGTGAACGGTGAGCAACGAGGATCTCGAGGACTACGAGTCCGACGTCGAGCTGCAGCTGTACCGCGAGTACAAAGACGTCTGTCCGATGTTCCGGTTCGTGGTGGAGACCGAGCGCCGCTTCTACCTGGCCAACGAGGTCTCCCAGACCGTCGTCGGTGAGGCCGGCCGCACCCGTGTCGAGCTCGACCTGCGCGACGCGTGGGTGTGGGACATGTACCGCCAGAACCGGTTCGTCAGCCACGTCCGGGTCGTCACGTTCAAGGACGTCAACATCGAGGAGCTCCCGCGCCAAGAGCTGGAGCTGGGGTGAGCGGGCCTCGACGGTGACGGCGGGTCGGCGGGCCCTCGGCGCCCGCGGTGAGGGCCTGGCCGCCCGCTGGTACGAGGCGCACGGCTACGTGGTGCTCGCCCGCAACTGGCGGTGCCGGGAAGGCGAGATCGACCTCGTGCTGGCCCGAGGCCGCCAGGTGGTCGTCTGCGAGGTGAAGACCCGCACCTCGACGGCATACGGCACGCCGGCCGAGGCCGTCACCCGCACCAAGCAGCTGCGGATCCGCCGCGTGGCGATGCGGTGGCTCGACGAGCAGGAGGTGCGCCCGTCGGGGCTGCGCTTCGACGTCGCCTGCGTCATGGGTTCCGCCGTCGACGTGATCGAGGCGGCGTTCTGAGCGGTGTCCCCGGGAGGAGACGTGCGGTCAGGACTCCTCGAGCTGCTGGGACAGGTAGAGGCCGGCACCGAGCGAGGCGATGAGCCCGATCTGGGTCTCCAGCCAGTCGGCGTGGGCCTCTTCGCCGTTCAGGATCTCCTCGAGCATGTCGCGACTGCCGTGGTCGCCTCGGTCGTAGCAGAGCTCGATGCCCCGGGTGAGCCGGGCCACGGCCTCCTTCTCGACCTCGAGGGCGAGGGTGAGCTTCTCCGGGACGTCCTCGCCGACCCGGACGGTGCCGAGGCGCTGGAGGTTGGGCACGCCTTCGAGGTAGAGGATGCGCTCGATCAGCCGCTCGGCGTCCTTCATCTCGTCGATCGACTCGTGACGGAAGCGGTGCCCCAGCCGGTCGTAGCCCCAGTTGTCGCACATCTTGGCGTCGATGAAGTACTGGTTGATGGCCGTCAGCTCGGCGGTCAGCACCTCGTTCAGAAGCTCGATGACCTCAGCATTGCCTTCCATGAGGGGCTCCTCCTGTCGAGGCGAGGGTGCTCGCCGGCGTGGACAGAGGCTACCCGTGAGGATCTGAACAAATGTCGAGAACGCGCGCGAACCCAGCGCAATGGCGGCGCCGGGCAGGTTCGCAGGATCGACGATGGGGCTCAGGCAGCAGCGTGGACGCGGCGGGGGAGACGGCACGGGGTCGTGATCGGCTCGTCGAGGTGCTCGGCCAGCATGTCGGCGACGGCGGGCATGCACCCACCGCACGCGGTGCCGGCGCCGCAGACGGCACTGACCTCGGTGACGGTCCGGGCGCCGGCCGCGACGGCGTCCCCGATCTCACGATGGTTCACCACCCGACAGTGGCAGACGATCACTGCACCCTCCCGAAAGCGGCGGCACCGGTGGTGCCGTGTGGCGATAGGTTGCCCTAACAGCCGGGGCGAAGCAAGCCCACGGAGAAAATTCGGCGGAGGTCTTGCGTCACCTTGAGACTATGTATTAGGACTACCTAACACAACCCCGGGTCGTCCTCCGTTGAGGGGCGGAAGGACGACCCGGGGATGAAACGCCGCCTCCCCGGAGCGGGGCCGAGCGG
>DATDIY010000146.1:0-6488 GCA_036520815.1 Acidimicrobiales bacterium | reverse complement strand
CAGCGAGGTGCCCGGTGACGACGTCGACGTGGCCCTGATGTTCGAGGACCTCACCACCGACGAGGTGGTGCCGGAGCTGCAGGAGTGGATCGCCGCCGGCCACACCCTGGTGATCGCCGACCCGATGTCGCAGCTCACCCCGCCGGCGGAGTTCGAGGAGACCGACCCCTTCGAGGACTCGGCACTGGTCCGCAACGACGCCTGCGACGTCGTCGAGCCGATCGGGCTCGACGCCCTCGGCGATGTCGAGGCCTTCGGGACCGTCGCCCGCTTCGAGGTCCCCTCGGGCGCCCGCTCGTGCTTCGACGACGGCACCGGGGCGCTGGTGGTCGTGGAGCGGCAGGGCGACGGCCTGCTCGTGTCGGTGGGCACTCCGACGGTCTTCACCAACCAAGCGCTCGACCAGGCCGACAACGCAGGGCTGTTCGCCGCCCTCGCCGTGCCCGAGCGGGGCACCCGCCTCGCCGTGCTCGTGGCCGGCCCCGACCTGCAGGCCCCGGCGAGCGACGACTCCCTCGGCCTCCCGACCGGCGTGGCCCTGGGCCTGCTCCAGCTGCTCGTCGCCTTCGTCGTCTACTCCCTGTTCCGGGCCCGTCGACTGGGCAAGCCGGTGTCGGAGGACCCGCCCGTCGTCATCGCCGGGTCCGAGCTGGTCCGCGCCGTCGGTGGGCTGCTCGAGCACGCCGGTGCCCGCGACCGGGCCGCCACGTCGCTGCGGCGTTCCGCCCGTCGCCGACTCGCGGGCGCCTTCGGTCTCCCCGCGGCCGCCCCGCCCGACGCGGTGGTGAGCACCGTCTCGGCGCGGACGTCGCTCGGCCACGACCGCCTCGAGGCCGCCCTCGTCGACCGGCCCGTCGGCGACGATGCCGCCCTGGCCGTCCTGGCCCGCGAGCTCGACGACGTCGTCGCCGACGCGCTCGGGCGCTCTGATCCGCAACCGCCCAGTTCCGACTCACCAGGAGGCGCGCCGTGACCGACGCACCCCAACCGCCCACCCCCGGACCCGAATCCGAACCTCCCGCGACACCGGCGCCCCCGCCGGCGCCCCCGGTCCCGGCGCCGCCCGCGTCCGACGGCCGAGACCCGCACCAGGCGATCAGCGCCCTGCGCGCCGAGGTCGCCAAGGTGGTGGTCGGCCAGGACGGCACCGTGTCGGGCATCGTCGTCGCCCTGCTCACCCGCGGCCACGTGCTGCTCGAAGGGGTGCCGGGGACGGCCAAGACGCTGCTGGTGAAGACCGTCGCCGCCGCCCTCGACCTGCAGACCCGGCGGGTGCAGTTCACCCCCGACCTGATGCCGTCGGATCTCGTCGGTCAGGTCGTCTACCGCCAGGCCGAGGGCAACTTCGCCTTCCGGCAGGGCCCGGTGTTCACCAACCTGCTGCTCGCCGACGAGGTCAACCGCACGCCCCCGAAGACCCAGTCGGCGCTGCTGGAGGCGATGGAGGAGCGGCAGGTCTCGATCGAGGGCACCACCCGTGAGCTGCCCGATCCGTTCCTCGTGATCGCCACCCAGAACCCGGTGGAGTACGAGGGCACCTACCCGCTGCCCGAGGCCCAGCTCGATCGGTTCCTCTTCAAGCTCGACGTCGGCTACCCGAGCGCGGCCGAGGAGCTCGACGTGCTCGCCCGCCACGACCGGGGCATGGATCCCCACGACATCGCCGGCGCCGGCGTGCGGCCGGTGGCGGGCGCCGAGGACCTGGCCCTCGCCCGTGCGGCCGTCGACCAGCTGCGGGTCGAGCGGCCCGTGCTCGAGTACATCGTCTCGCTGGTGCGGGCGACGCGGGACTCTCCGTCGCTGTCGCTCGGCGTGTCCCCTCGCGGTGCCACCGCCCTGCTGCATGCCTCGAAGGCGTGGGCGTGGCTGTCGGGTCGCGACTACGTCACCCCTGATGAGGTGAAGGCGGTCGCCGCGCCCACCCTCCGCCACCGGATGATGGTGCGACCCGAGCTCGAGCTCGAAGGGGTGACCCCCGACGGCGTGCTCGACGGCCTGCTGGCCACGGTGCCCGTGCCCCGGTGACCTCGCGTCGATGACCCTGCCCGTCCCCACCCGCCGGCTGGCCGCAGCGGTGGCCGCCTCCATCGTGGTCCTGCTCGTGCTCGGCCACGCTCGCACCCTGCTGGTGGTGGAGATCGTGCTGCTCGCCGCCGCCCTCGTCGACCTCGTCCTGGCGGTGTCGCCGACGCGGGTCGGGTTCGAGCGGGTGCTGCCGGCCTCGGCGGTGCTGGGAGGGCGCTCGACGCTCACCTGGCGGCTGTCGAACCCCGGCCGGCGGACGGTGACGGTGGCGGTGGCCGACGAGCTGGCGCCGTCGCTGTCGCCCTCGACGCGCCGCGGCCGCGCCCGACTCCACGGCAGCGAGGTGGTCGAGATCGACGCCACGATCCGCCCGACCCGTCGAGGTCGCTTCGAGCCCACCGCGGTCGTGGTGCGTACCGAGGGCCCACTCGGACTGCTGGCTCGCCAGCGAACCCGCCTGGTGCCGGGCCGCCTGCAGGTGTACCCGCGGTTCCCGTCGCGGGACGAGGCGGAGCTGAAGGTGCGTCGGGCCCGGCGGGTGGAGGCCGGGTTGCGGACCGCCCAAGGTCGCGGTGGTGGTACCGAGTTCGACCAGCTGCGCGAGTACACGCCCGACGACGAGTCGCGCCGCATCGACTGGGCGGCCACCGCCCGCACCGGCAAGCCGATCGTGCGCACCTACCGGGCCGAGCAGAACCAGGTCGTGGTCACCCTGCTCGACAACGGGCGGGTGATGGCCGGACGGGTGTCGGGCGTGCCTCGGGTCGAGCACGCCATGGACGCGGCCATGGCCCTCACCAGCGTGGCCGCCCGTCTCGGTGACCGGGCTGGGCTGGTCGCCTTCGACGTCGGTGTGCGCGCGGTCGTGCCGCCCGGGTCCGGTGCCCGCCAGGTCGGTCGGGTGGCCGATGTGTTCCCTGAGCTCGAGCCGGTACTGGCCGAGTCCGACTATGCCGGTGCTTTCGCCGAGGTTCTCGCCCGGTTCCGGCGGCGGGCGATGTTGGTGGTGCTCACCGATCTGGTCGAGCAGGCCATGCTCGAGTCGCTCCTGCCGGCGCTGCCGTTGCTGGCGTCGCGGCACCGGGTGGTGGTGGCCGCCGTGCACGATCCGGCGGTGGTGCGGTGGGCGCAGGCGTCACCGGAGGATCCCGAGCAGGCCTACCGGGCGGCGGCGGCGATCGATGCGCTCGAGGAGCGATCGCGTGCCGCAGCCCGCCTGCAGGGGCTCGGGGCGATGGTCGTCGACGCCGAACCGGGGAAGCTGGCGGGCAAGCTCTGCGACGTCTATCTCGACGTGAAGGCCACCGGCGCCCTGTGAGCGGGCTCGGATCGCTTGCCCTTGCATAGCGAGCGCTATACGTTGAGCAGCTGTCGAGTTCGAACCTGCAGCTGATGGCTGCGGGTGTCGGCGTCAGCCCTCGGTCGATCCGGCCTCGGGGGCCTGGAGGGGGATCGGTCAGCGTGGAGAGAACGGTCGCGCAGTCCTTGGACGAGGAGGCGGTGGCGCACGCCCAGGTCGCGGAGAGAGCGGGCGATCTGAGCTGGGCCCACATCTACTCGGAGTACACGCAGGACCCGCCCACCATCGCCGAGACGCTCGCCACCGGCGTGCCCCTCGCCTGGACGCTGGCCCTCCCGTCGGATGCCGATGGGGGTGCGTACCGCTTCCGGGTGGGTACGACCAAGGACGAGGTCCGCCAGCGGTACGAGGAGCTGCGCCAAAGCCTCGAGATCCACGGGTGGGAGCCGCTGCTCGAGATCCGCACCGGCTGGTACACCATGTCGCAGGGCATCTCCACGCTGAAGATGGTGCCGAGCGGTGAGACGACCAAGGGCGAGACGGTGGTGATGTTCCCGGTCGGCACCGACGGGATCCTGGGAGAGCTCCAGGTCGGCACCGTGGGTCGCCTGCCCGACGGCCGCGCCCCGGTCGACGAGGACCGCCTCCCGCTGCGGCGGATGGCGGTGCTGGCCGAGCACGACGACCACATGGCCGCGCTCCGCGCCGAGGACGTCGAAGCGATCGTCGCGGCCCACGTTCCCGACGCTGCCGTCGCCGTCCGCAGCTATCTGACCGACGAGTCGAGCCTGCTCCACGTCGTCGGATCCGCCTCGATCCGCGCCTACTACGACGAGCTGTTCACGAAGTACCGGGTGCTCGACGTGCAGCTCGTGAACCGGGTGGCCGAGACCTGGTACGTGTTCGCCGAGCTGCACTGGACCGTCGAGGAGCGCACGGGTGCGGGTCGCACCCTCGAGTTCTGCACCGCAGACCTCGCCTCCATCGACAGCGACCGTCGCTACTGGGTCCGCACGGGCGCCGGCACCGACCCCGTCGTGGTCTGAGCCGTCGACGAACGTGACGACCCGCGACCAGTCCGATCCGCTCCCACGCGCGGATGGCTCGATGGACGACGTGCGCTTCCTCGACGACGTTCGCGTCCTCGAGATCGCCAGCCTGGCGCCGACCCAGCTCGGGATGCACCTGGCCGACATGGGGGCCGAGGTGATCAAGATCGAGCCGCCAGGGCGGGGTGACGCCACGCGACTCATCGGTACCCGTCCTGGGTTCGCCGACTCGGGGCTCCACCGCCGGTGGAACCGCGGCAAGAGAAGCGTCGCCGTCGACACGCGGACAGAAGCTGGTGTCGACCTCGTGCGGCGGCTGATCCCCCACGTCGACATCGTGATCGAGGGTCTCCGCCCCGGCACTCTCGCCCGCATGGGTCTCGCGTGGTCGGAGATGGTCGAGCTGAACCCCGATCTCGTGATGGTGGCACTGTCGGGCTACGGACAGACGGGCCCCTACCGCGACATGCCGAGCCACGGGGTCGGCTTCGACGCCGTCGCCGGCCTGGCCGACGTCGAAGACGACGAGAACGGCCGACCACGGGTGCTGGCCCGCCACGTGTACTACGGCGCCCAGGTGGCGCCGCTCTTCGCCGCGACCTCTGCGCTGGCGGCGCTGTCGTGGAGTCGCCGCACCGGGCGGCCCGCGTTCCTCGACGTCGCGCAGGCCGACGCCGCCGCCTTCGCCAACTACGACGTCGAGGAACAGACCACCGCCCAGCGCGCCACGGCGGCCGGCGCGGTCGCGGCCCAGAGCGCTCCGGACGGCGCCGAGACCCCAGCGCCTCGGTCGACGATGCAGTCGTACCGCACACGCGACGACAAGCTCCTGCTCCTCATGGCGTTGGAGCGGAAGTTCTTCGTGCGCCTCGCCGAGGCGGTGGGACGTGACGACCTGCTCGCCCAGGTCGCCGACGACCAGTACGTCGTTCGGGGCTCCGAGGAGACCGACGCCGCGCTCAGCGAGATCATCGCGTCGAGAGATCTCGAGGACTGGATGGAGATCTTCGCCACGGCCGACGTGCCCGTCGTGCCCGTCAACACGAGCGCCCAGGTCGCCGACGACCCGCACCTCCGGGTCCGGATCGACTGGATGGATGCTGATCAGCACACGGTCACCATGAAGACCCCGGTTCACAGCGAGCCGTCTCTCGCCCCGCCGGCACCGGCTCCTGCCCTCGGCCAGCACACCGCCGAGGTCCTCGAGCGCGTCGGTGTCGACCGAGCCGAACTCGAGCGGCTCATCGGTGAAGGGGTCATCGGGGTGGCGCCCGAGGGGTGAGGACGCGGCGAGGTCCGCCGGCTACGACGAACGAGCGAAGGAGCAGATCCACATGGAGAAGCGACGGGCAGAGACCACCATCGACCGACCCGCGGACGAAGTCTGGGCGCGCATCGGCGACTTCGGCGACATCAGGTGGATCCCCGCCACCGAGCACTGCTCGATGGAGGGCAACATCCGCACGGTGACCAAGGACGCCTGGGACTTCAACCTCGTCCAGCGCCTGGTCGAGCACGACGACGAGAGGCGCACGTACAGCTACGACCTGCCCGACGTGGTGAACCTCGAATCGCTGGCCGGTCCCGGTGCCATCGTGACCGTGCTGAACGGGACGCTGACCGTCACGCCGGACGGGGAGTCCAGGTCGACGGTGACGTGGGACATCGAGACCGAGGACTTCCTCATCGGGGGGACCCACGCCGAGTACCAGAACGCCCTCGACACCGTGAAAGCCGAGCTCGAGGGCTGACGACGGGCAGCAGATGGCCCGTCGTCTTCAGACGTCGGGTAGCGCCGCCAGCACCTCCTCGGTGTGCTCTCCCACGAGCGGGGCCCGTCGGACGCCTTCGGGGATCTGCTCGCCGGTGAACGGCAGGCCCGGATAGGTGTAGGACCGGTCGAGCTCGGGGTGGTGCACATCGACCGGGTACCCGCGGAAGCGGAAGTGGTCGTCGTCGAGGGCCTCGTCGGGTGCATAGACCGCGCCACAGGCGATGCCACGGTTCTGGGCTTCGACGAAGAACTGAGGGGTGGTGAGCTTCGACGCGATGAGGTAGAGCGCCTCGCGACCGGTTCGGTAGATCTCGGTCGCTTCGGCGTCGATGCCGAGGTC
>DATDIY010000145.1:0-11217 GCA_036520815.1 Acidimicrobiales bacterium | reverse complement strand
CCTCGCCCTGCTCGGTGATCTTGATGGCCCCACGGGGCACGCCGTAGGGCTGGGCGAGGATGGCGTCGGCGGTCGGCGCTCCACCCCGCCCGGCGGTGCCGCCGCGCCCGTGGAAGAGCACCAGCTCGACGCCGTGGCGGGTGCTGAGGTCGCGCAGGCCGCGGATGGCCCGGTGGATGCCCCACAGCGACGTGGCCGTACCCCCGATCTTGTTGGAGTCGGAGTAGCCGAGCATGACCTCTTGGCGGTCGCCGCGGTCGGTGACGAGCTGGCGGTAGGCGGGTACCGACAGCAGGCGGTCGAGGATCTCCTCGGCACGCGAGAGCGAGTCGGGGTCCTCCAGGAGCGGCACGAACCCGAGGCGAGCCCGCCGGCCGGGCACGTCGACCAACCCGGCGTCGGCCGCGAGGACGGCCACCGCCAGCACGTCGTCGGCATCGACGGTGCGCGACACGATGTAGGACTCGATGGCGTCGGGCCCGTGGAGGTCGAGCATGTCGGCGATGGTGCGGAACAGCCGGCGGGTCTCCCCGGGGCGTCCGTCGAGGGCGATGCCGGGCGGAGCGAGCGGACGGCCCTCCCCCAGCTCGCGGCCGAGCAGATCGAGGCGCCCGGCGGCGTCGAGGGTGCCGTAGTCGACGGCCGGCTCGGTGAGTCGGTCGTGAAGGACGGCGAGCAGCTCGTGGTGCACCGACGCGTCCTGGCGGATGTCCATGGTGGCCATCACGAAGCCGAAGGCCCGCACTGTGCGCAGATACCGGTCGAGCGGGCCCCGAGCGATGCGTTCACCCCGGTTGGCCACGAGCGAGCGGCGCACCCGGAGCAGGTCGCCGAGCAGCTCGTCGACACCGGCGTAGCCCTCGGGCTCGCCGAGCATCGTGCGCCGCAGACGCTCGCGCACGAACGACAGCGCGAGGCGGTACGGCTCCTCCTCGTTGAGCGCACCCCACCGTTCGGCCACCACGGTCACGACGTCGGATTCGGCCTCGAGGTGGGCCGACAGCTCGGCGGTGCACTCGGTGATGCGGCTCGAGCCGGACAGCTCGACGACGAGCACGTCGACCCCGACCAGCGCCTTCTCGAGGGCCAGCCGGCGCTGGGCGGCCAGCACCTCGGCGGTGACCTCCGGGGTCACGAACGGGTTGCCGTCACGGTCGCCGCCCACCCATGTGCCGAACCGCAGCGGGCGCACGGTCGGCTCGACCTCGACCCCACCGGCCCTCAGCCCCTCGGCGAACTCCTCCAGCACCGTCGGCACCACCTCGTCGTAGAGGTCGCCGAGCACGGCCAGCACGTTGCTGGCCTCGTCGATCGGGCTGGGGCGGCGCAGGCGCAGCTCGTCGGTCTGCCACAGCAGGTCGAGGAGCTCGGCGATGTGGCGGTCGACCCGCTCCCGGTCGCGGACCGTGGCCCGGGGGTCCGCCCGATCGGCGAGCAGTCGGGCCAGCTGGCGCCGTTTGTGGGAGACGGTCCGGCGGGTGGCTTCGGTCGGATGAGCGGTGAACACCGGTCGCACGTCGATGGCGGCGACCAGCTCGGCGATCTCCGTCGGGTCGACAGCTCGATCGACCGTCTCGGGCGGGACGAACGGCAGCCCCGGCGGACCCGGTTCGACCACCCCGTCGAGGCGGTGCACCTGCTCGGCGATGTTGGCCAGGTGGAAATAGGAGCTGAACGCCCGCACCAGCAGGATCGACGTGGCTTCGTCGACGGCGGCGAGACGACGGCGCAGTGCGGTCGGATCGCCACCGGCCCGAGCCTCCTTGGCGAGGGCACGGACCTCCTCGACCAGCTCGAAGAAGTCACGACCCTCCTGGCGGGTGAGCGTGTCGCCGAGCTGCTCCCCGAGGCGTCGGATGTCGGCTCGCAGGGCCTCGTCGGAGGAGCTGGTCACGGCGCCATGGTCCCATGCCCGGCCCGGCCCGGGCCGTGGTCGTTCGTCATCGGCCGGGATCGGTCGCACCGGGCTCCGACAGCCTCCGATGGCGGTGTCCGCCCCGTCTGGGCCGCTTCGCGGGGACCTGTTAGGGTCCCGATCCGGTCGGGGGAGCCGGCCGGCGCACCGGGGAGGCGTCGACCTCCACGCACGTCGTACGCGTCTGCACACGGTCCGGAGGGACGTCGGATGAAGCCCGCAGCGTTCGAGTACCACAGGCCCGACACCGCCGCCGATGCCGTGGCGCTGCTCGCCGAGCTGGGCGACGACGCCAAGCTGCTCGCCGGTGGCCAGAGCCTGGTTCCCATGCTCTCGCTGCGCCTTGCGGTGTTCGAGCACCTCGTCGACATCAGCCGCATCGCCGAGCTCGACGGCATCGAGCGCCGCGGCGACTCGTTGTGGATCGGCGCCGGCACCACCGAGGCGGCCGTCGAGCGCAGCAGCCTGGTGGCCGAGACGGTCCCGCTGCTGGCCCGGTCGACCCCGCTCATCGGGCACTTCCAGATCCGCAACCGCGGCACGGTCGGTGGCTCGGTCGCCCACGCCGACCCCGCCGCCGAGTACCCGGCGGTGGCGCTCGCCCTCGACGCCCAGATCGAGGCCCTGGGCCCCGACGGCGCCCGTTCGATCCCCGCCGCGGGGTTCTTCACCGGCCTCTGGAGCACCTCGCTCGAGGCCGACGAGCTGCTCACCGGAATCTCGTTCCCGATCTGGAGCGGACGCTGCGGTTTCGCCGTCGAGGAGTTCGCCCGGCGCCACGGCGACTTCGCCCTCGCCGGTGCGGTGGTCGCCATCGAGCTCGACGGCGCCGACAAGGTCGTCCGATCGGGCATCGGGCTCATCGGAATGGGCACCACCCCGGAGCGGGCGGGAGCTGCCGAAGCGGCGGCGGCCGGCCGCGCTGCCGGCGAGATCGACGCCGACGAGATCGGCCGCCTCGCCGTCGAGGGGCTCGAGTCCGTTCCTTCCGACCTGCACGGCTCGGACGCCTACCGCTCCCGCGTGGGAGCGGCGATGGTGTCGCGAGCATGGACCGCTGCGATCAAGGAGGCGCTCGATGTCTGAGGTTGTTGTCGAGACGACGGTCAACGGACGCACCTACCGCAAGACCGTCGAGCCCCGGCTCACCCTCGCTGACTTCCTGCGCGAGGAGTGCGGCCTGACCGGCACCCACCTCGGGTGCGAGCACGGTGTGTGCGGCGCCTGCACGATCCTGGTCGACGGCGAGGCCGTGCGGGCCTGCCTGATGTTCGCGGTTCAGGCCGACGGCAGCGAGCTCACCACGGTCGAGGGCATCGGCTCGCCTGACGGTGAGCTCTCGGTCGTCCAGGAGGCGTTCCGCCAGTGCCACGGCCTCCAGTGCGGCTTCTGCACGCCGGGCTTCGTGGTCTCGGTGACGGCGATGCTGGAGCAGAACCCCAAGCCGACCGACGACGAGATCCGCGAAGGCCTCTCGGGCAACCTCTGCCGGTGCACCGGCTACCAGGGCATCGTCAACGCCGTGCGCGTCGCCTCCGGCCAGGCCACGCCGGCTTCCAGCAGCCACTGAGTCGGACGCACGCCCTCGACCGGTGACCGACTGCGGGTTGGGCGAGGCCAGGTGGGCCACCGCATGACGTCCGATCCCGCGGCCCCGAGCATCGCGTCGGAGATCGCCCGGCGCGCCGCCACCGAGCCCGACCGCGTGGTGCTGGTGCACGTGGCTCCCGACGGCACCGAGCGGACCTTCACCTGGGCCGAGCTCGACCGTCGGTCCTCCCAGCTGGCTGGGGCGCTGGCCGAACGAGGACTCAGCTTCGGTGACCGCCTCGGCATCGCCCTGGCCAACACGCCGCACTTCGTGCTCGCCGGCTTCGCCGCCTGGAAGCTGGGGGCGGTCCCGGTGCCGATGCGCTGGGACCTGCCCGACTGGGAGCTCGAGCGGCTCCGCCAGACGGTCGACGGTCGGGTGCACCTCGGCGTGGACGACATCGGCTGGATCGACGCCACCTCCGATCTCCCCGTGCCCGACCTGCCCGACGTGGTGTCGCCCCACGTGAACGGGCTCTGCAGCAGCGGCTCGACCGGCACCCCGAAGATCATCATCTCGAACCGGCGGGGGGTGATCGACCCCATCCACCATGCCCCGTTCATCGAGCTCTGGGGCGTGAAGGTCCCCCGCCCACAGACCCCGATCGTGCTCGGGCCGATGTACCACATCAACGGGTTCCACGGACTGTCCCAGCTCGTGGGCGGTGACCAGCTGGTCGTGATGGAGAAGTTCGACGCCGCCCTGGTCGTCGACCTGATCGAGCGTCACGGCGTCACCCAGTTCCCGTGCACGCCGACGATGCTCAAGCGCATCGCCGATCTCCCCGACATCGACGAGCGCGACCTGTCGAGCATCGTGTGGTTCATGGTGGGCTCGGCCCCGATGCCGCCCTACCTGATGCACCGCTGGGCCGAGCTCACCGGGCCCGAGAAGATCGTCATGGCCTACGGCAGCACCGAGCAGCTGGGCATGACCGCCATCCGGGGCGACCACTGGATGGAGCACGAGGGCACGGTCGGGCGGCCCCTGCCGGGCACCGAGGTGAAGATCCTCGGCCCCGACGGCGTCGAGGTCCCCCACGGCGAGATCGGTGACGTCTACCTGCGCTCGTCCAACTTCCTCGGCGCGACCTACCTGGGCGATGCCAGCCCGATCCCGATGACCGACGACGGCTTCGGGACGGTGGGCGACATGGGCTACGTCGACGACGACGGCTACCTCTACCTCGTCGACCGGCGGGTCGACCTCATCATCACCGGCGGCGCCAACGTGTTCCCCGCCGAGGTCGAGATGGCGCTCATGGAGCACCCCGCCGTCGCCGACGTGGTGGTGATCGGGCTGCTCGACGAGGAGTGGGGCCGCCGCGTGCACGCCGTGATCGAGGCGGCCGACCCCTCCGACCCCCCGACGTTCGAGCAGATCCGGGCCTACGCCAAGGACCGCCTGGCGACCTACAAGGTGCCGAAGTCGATCGAGATCGTCGACGCCATCCCCCGCAGCGCCGCCACCAAGGTCAACCGCCGAGCCCTCATCGACGCCCGCGGCGGCTGACCGGTCAGCCCTTCTTCCGGGCCCGCCGCTTGCCTTCGTGCATGGCCTCGACCCGGGGGACGGGGATCTCGTGGCCCTCGGCCACCAGGTCGGCGACGAGGGCCTGGGGCTCGGGCATCCGGTCCGACCACGGGTCGGCGTCGCCGAGGCGGTCGAGGGCCGTGTGCACCGTGAAGTCGGCCGGGGTGACCGACCCGAGCTCGGCCCAGGTCACCGGGAACGACACCGGCGTTCCCGGCCGCACCCGGGGGCTGTAGGCGGCGACGACCGTGGCCCCACCCACCCGCGTGGAGTCGACGAACACCTTGCCGCCTCGGTCGGCCTTCACGAAGGCGGTGGTGGCCACCTCGGGGGCGAGGGCGGCTGCGCGCACCGCCAGGGCCCGGGCGGCGGCGGCGAGGTCGTCGGCGCCGGTGTCGTCGGTGACGGGCACGAACACGTGGATGCCCTTGGCGCCGCTGGTCTTCACCGCGCCGGACAGGCCGACCTGCTCGAGGGCCTCGTGCACGGCGTGGGCGACGGCGACCACCACGTCCCAGCCGGAGCCCTCGGGCGGGTCGAGGTCGAGCACGAGGTGGGTGACGTGGTCGGGCCGGTCGGCGGTGACGAGGGCGGGGTGGTACTCGACCGCCCGTTGGTTGGCGAACCAGAGCAGGGTGCGGCGGTCGTCGCAGAGGGCGTAGGCCACCTCGCGGTGCGACGCCTCGGCCCATACCTTCACCGTGCGGACCCAGTCCGGCGTGTACTTCGGGACGTTCTTCTGCATGAACGCCTCCTGCCCACGGTGCACCCGGACGACCGAGAGCGGCCGGCCGGCCAGCACCGGCACGAGCCGGTCGCTCACCGCGTCGAGGTAGTCGACGAGGTCCCGCTTGGCGGCCCCGGCCCCGTCGAAGAGCGGCGCGTCGAGGTTGGTGAGGTTCACCCCTTCACGGACCTCGTCGGGCTTCCCGCTCATCGGGCGCGACCGTACCCGTGTCCCGATCGGCACGACCGGTGACGACCGGACGCGACCGTGCGAGGCTCGGGTCATGGGCACACCTGACACCGTGGTCGAGGCCGAGGCGGTCCTGCGCGAGGACGGCTACGACATCGAGTTCAACCTCGACGACGGACACGTCCGCTGGGAAGGTGGCCAGGCGTCGTGCTCGACGGCTGACGTCGTGGTCGAGCGGCTCTACCGGTTCGAGGGCCCGAGCGACCCCGGCGACGAGATGATCGTGTTCGGTCTGCGCGATCCCGCGACCGGGCGCCTCGGCTACCTGTCGTCCGGCTTCGGCCCGGCGGCCGACCCCGAGGTGATGGACCACCTGGCCGGCATGGCCAGCCGCTTCACCCGGAGCTGAAGAACTGCGCGCCACGTGCCGATTGACATTCCGTGACCACCGCGACCGACCTGGACGCTCCCAACTCGAGCCCCCCTCCCGCTCCGGACGGGGCGCCGCGTTCGAAGGCCTCCTCGATCCTCGACGCCATCATGGGCAACCCGCTCGTCGGGCTCTCGCCGTGGATCCTCTACTCGCTGGTCGAAGGCAACGGGCGCCTCGAGCTCTCCGCCGCCCTCGCGCTCGGGCTGGCCTTCGTGGTGCTCGTCGTGAACTGGCTGCGCGGCGGCACCCCGAAGCTGCTCGAGTACACCGACGTCGTCTACTTCGCCGCCCTGGCGGTCATCGTGGCCTTCGCCTCCGAGGGCACCCGCACCTGGCTCGAGCTGTGGGGCGGCGAGGTGGCCAACATCGCCCTGCTGGTGATCGTCGCCGGGTCGCTGCTCATCCGTCAGCCGTTCACCCTGCAGTACGCCCGGGAGGACACGCCGGAGGAGTACTGGCACACCCCGGAGTTCCTCAAGGTCAACTACCAGATCACCTGGGCGTGGGCCGCGGCCTTCTTGATCCAGGCGGCGTCGGGCTTCTACGGCGACGCCGTGCTCGACAACTCGAACAACATCTGGACCGGCTGGATCATCCAGACCCTTCCGCTGATCATCGCCGCTCAGTTCACGATCTGGTACCCGAACCGGCTCGAGGCCGTCCGCGACGGTCGCAAGGACGCCCCGACGGTGGCCGACTTCCTCGCCACCATCACCCCGTGGATCACGATCATCGGCATCATCTCGCTGTCGACCGACGGCGGCCCCGAGTGGCTCGGCATCGGCCTGATCGTGGTCGGCATCGGCCTCACCAAGGCCCTGGCCGGCGCCAGCTCCACCAAGACCGCCGCCTGACACCCTGTTCGGGGGTGGGGCCCTCCCGGGACGGCGCTCTCGTCGTGGCACGATGCTGCGGCGAGGAGGACGACGCCGATGCAGCGGGGCGAGCGGACCGGACCAACCGGTGAGGTCATGGCGGTCGCCGGGGAGACCTGGCGGCGCTTCCGCGACCGCGACGAGGTCCTGACCGGCGCCGGGGTGGCCTTCTTCGCCCTGCTGTCGATCGTCCCCGCCCTGGCCGCGCTGGTCGCCGTGTACGGCATCTTCGCCGACCCGACCGACATCGCCGACGAGATCGCCGACCTGTTCGGCGCCGACGCCGGCCCCGGGCGGCGCTGGCTGCTCGACGAGCTCCAACGGCTCACCGCCTCGAGCGCCGCCTCCCTCGGCGTGGCCGCCGTGGCGGCGGTGATCATCGCCCTGTGGTCGGCGTCGTCAGGGGTCCGCCACCTCCTCGACGCCATCGACGCCGCCGTCGGCCGACCCCGGCTCGGGTGGGTGCGGGCGAGGACCCGAGGCCTGCTGGGGGTGCTCGCCGTGGTGCTGGTGAGCGCCATCGTGGTGGCGGTCATGGGGATCGCCTCGGGCGCGCCGGACTGGATCGGCTGGCTTCGCTTCCCGGTCGCCTTCGTCATCGTCCTGCTCGGCTGCGCCGTGCTCTACCGACGCGCCGGCGCCCGCGGCGCGACCCCGCCCGGAGCGGTCGTGGCGGCGGTGCTGTGGGCGGCCGGGTCGATCGGGCTCACCGCCTACCTGACGTGGGGACCCGACCTCGAGGCGGCCTACGGCGCGTTGGCCTCGGTCGTCGCCGTGATGCTGTGGCTGTGGTTCTCGGCCATGGCCCTGCTCGTCGGCGCCCACGTCACCGCGGTCGTCGACGAGCGGGACGGGCCGGCGTGACCCGCCCGACCCGCAGGCTCGGATCGGGTCAGGCGAAGAAGGGATCGCGCAGGTCGATGAACTTCATCTCCTCGAACAGCGCGTTGTAGTCGTCCGACGGTCCCTGGAACTCCTCGGACGCCTCTCCCTGTCGGGCCGCTTCCTCGCTGGTGAAGTAGGCCAGGTCGACGAAGGTGCCGTCGTCGTACCAGACCCGGAGGCCGCCCAACAGGTCGGGCCGGGCGGCCCGGAGCTGGTCGAGCATCTCCGGTGACTCGAACGCCTCGGCCTTGGCCCGATCGGCCACCCGCCCCTCCATGACCTGCACGAACCCGGCGGCGTCGGAGCCGCCGTCGAACAGCGGGGCCGTGTCGGTCGACTCCCGGAAGGTGGGCTCGCCGTCGAAGAAGGCGGCGGTGGCCTGCCACCACTCGCCCTGCTCCGGCCGATCGGAGTTGGCTCGGGCGGACGCAGGGTCGGCGAAGCGGGCGGCGAGCAGGACCGTGCCGTCGTCGGCGATGCCACCCGTGCTGCCCAGGAACCCCACGGCGGTCGGCTTCAGATCGGTGCGCCAGCGTTCGAGCTGCTGACGCAGGCCGGCGGGATCGCCGGTGTGCCCCTTGATGACCTGGACGAACATGGTCTCCTCCTCTCGTGCTGCTTCCTTGTTGTTGCTCGGTCGCGACGACTCCGGTGCTGGTGCTCGTCGGCTGCGCCCTCGAGTGGGCTCAGCGATGCTCGGGGTTGGGGAAGTCGAACCGGCAGCCGGCATCCCATGCGGCGCGCTGGTTGCCGTGGCCGGGGATCCCTCCGGCGTCGCGCAGCAGGCGCGCCAGGTGCAGGAGGTTCCACGTCATGAAGGTGGTGTTGCGGTTGGTGAAGTCGTTCTCGGGGCCGCCGCTGCCCGGGTCGAGGTACGAGGGACCGGGGCCCGCCTCACCGATCCAGCCGGCGTCGGCCTGGGGCGGGATCACGCAGCCGAGGTGCTGGAGGGCGTAGAGCACGCTCATGGCGCAGTGCTTCACGCCGTCCTCGTTGCCGGTGACGAGGCAGCCGCCGACCTTGCCGTAGTAGGCGTACTGGCCGTCGTCGTTGAGCTGGGAGCTGTTGCCGTAGAGGCGCTCGACGACCCGGGTGCAGACCGAGGACTTCTCTCCCAGCCAGATCGGGGTGCACAGCACGAGGATGTCGGCCGCCTCCACCTGGGCGTAGATGGCCGGCCACTCGTCGACCTCCCAGCCGTGCTCGGTCATGTCGGGCCACACGCCGGTGGCGATGTCATGGTCGACGGCACGGATCACGTCGACCTGCACACCCTGACGGCGCATGATCTCGATCGAGATGTCGGCCAGGCCCTGGGTGTTCGACACCTCGGGCGAGCGCTTCAGCGTGCAGTTCACGAACAGCGCCCGCAGGTCGCCGAAGTCCCACTGGTCCTGGTTGCACAAGGCCTCCTGGGCCTCGTTCAGCTCGACCATTCGCCGCCCACCTGCCTCTCGTCGAGTCGTGGATTCCGGTTGCCTCGCCGACGCCGACCTCGCCCCCGATGGTCCGAGACGCCGCGTTGGTCAGGGTACGCCCGCGGGTGGCCGCGTGTCCCCGAAACCCGGCGGCCACGAGGTGAACGTTCCGCGTCCGCGCGTGCAGCCCCGGAGGACGTTGTCTACGGTCGGGCCGACCACCTTCCAGGGAGACCGAACCCATGGCCATCGACACCTTCTTCGCCTTCCTCGGCACCTACGACGACGTCGAGGACGCCAAGGCCGACTACGAAGCAGTGAAGCTGCTGCACACCGAGGCCGGCCTCATCGACGCCTACGACGCCGCCGTGGTCGAGCACCGCTCCGACGGCAAGGTGAAGATCGTCGCCAAGCACGAGACCCCCACGCGGGTGGGCGGCGTGCTCGGCGGGGGTGTCGGCCTGGCCACCGGCCTCGTGATCGCGCTGTTCCCCGCCGCCGCCATCGGCGGCGGGCTGCTGATCGGCACCACCGGAGGCGGCGCTCTGCTCGGCTCGCTCGCCGGCCACGCCGCCGCCGGCATGTCCCGCAAGGACCTCAAGGAGGCCGGCGAGGCGCTCGACGAGGGCTCGGCCGGGCTCGTCGTCGTCGGCGTGTCCGACATGCAGGCGAAGATCGAGCACGCCATGAAGAAGGCCAAGAAGCTCGAGGCCAAGGAGCTGAAGGCCGACGCCGAGGCCATCGAGGCCGACGCCAAGGAAGGCTGATCGGCAGCCACCGACTGACCGAGCGGATCCGGGGGGACCGACGATGGCGACGTTCGTGCTCGTGCACGGTGGCGGACACGGGGGCTGGTGCTACCAGAAGGTGGCGCGCCGTCTGCGCGAGCGCGGCCACGAGGTGCACGCCCCGAGCCTGTCGGGGCTCGGAGACCGCTCCCATCTGGCGTCGTGTCCGATCGACCTCGACACCCACATCACCGACGTGGTGTCGCTGCTGCACCACGAGGACCTGCGCGACGTGGTGCTGGTCGGCCACAGCTACGGCGGGAGGGTGATCACCGGGGCGGCCGACCGGGCGGCCGACCGGGTGGGCAAGGTCGTGTACCTCGACGCCGCCAACCCGACCGACGGGCAGTCACTCGTCGACGTCGCCGGCCCGATGATGGAGATGGCCCGCCAGCACGGTCAGGTGGTCGACGGCGTGGAGCTCGTGCTGTGGCCCAGCCCGGAGGCGGCGATGTTCTACGGGGTGACCGACCCCGACGACATCGCCTGGATGGCGGAGCGACTCACCCCGCACCCATGGGCCTGCTTCGAGCAGCCTCTGCGCATCGACGACCCCGAACAGCTCGCCGCCATCGCTCAGTTCCACATCGTGTGCACCGAGAACCTGGCGGGACGGAAGCGCTCGCTGATGGAGAAGGCTCGGGCCGAGGGCCGCTACTGGGAGATCGACACCGGTCACGACCTGATGATCACCGAGCCGGAGTTCGTGGCCACCACCCTCGCCGAGATCGCCGCCTCCTGATGCGGGTCAGATCCGCTCGATGATGGTGGCGGTGCCCATGCCGCCACCGGTGCACATGGTGACCAGGCCGGTGGTGAGGTCGCGGCGCTCGAGCTCGTCGAGCAGAGTGCCGAGCAGGACC
>DATDIY010000144.1:0-3796 GCA_036520815.1 Acidimicrobiales bacterium | reverse complement strand
GTTGATCGTGAGCTCCAGGGCCTGTTCGTAGGCAGCGATCGCCTCGGCCTGGCGGTCGGCTCGCACGAGCAGGTCGGCGCGAGCGGCGTGGTAGGGCGGGTAGGTGGCGAGCCGGTCGCGATCGAGGGCATCGAGCTCTTCGAGCCCGGCCTCAGGCCCGCGGGCCTCGGCGATGGCGATGGCCCGGTTGAGCCCGACGACCGGGTCGGGGCGGATGGTGTGGAGCTGGTCGTAGAGAGCGACGATCTGGCCCCAGTCGGTGGCTTCGTGGCGGTTGGCGTCGGCGTGGACAGCGGCGATGGCCGCCTGGATCTGGTACGACCCGGGCTGGTTGCGGCGCAGGCAGGCCCGCACCAGCTCGTGGCCCCGGGCGATCAGCTCGCGGTCCCAGAGGTCGCGGTCCTGGTCGGCCAGGCGGATCATGGTGCCGTCGGGCGCGGTGCGGGCCGGTCGCCGGGCGTCGGTGAGGAGCATGAGGGCGAGGAGACCGACCGCCTCTGGTTCGTCGGGCATGAGGTCGACGAGGACCTCGCCCAGGCGGATGGCCTCTCCCGAGAGATCGGTGCGGGTGAGGGAATCGCCGCTCGTGGCGGTGTGTCCTTCGGTGAAGATCAGGAAGATGGCGGCGAGCACCGGGCGCAGCCGGTCGGGGAGCTCGGCCGGACGGGGGATCCGATAGGGAGCGTTGTTGTCGCGCAGCTTGCGCTTCGCTCGGACGATGCGCTGGGCGATGGTCGCCTCGGGCGTGACGAACGAGCGGGCGATCTCGGGGGTGTCGAGCCCTCCGAGCAGGCGGAGCGTCAATGCCACCTGGGCATCGGGTGACAGCGCCGGGTGACAGCAGAGGAACATCAGGCGCAGCTGGTCGTCGGCCACCACGTCGACGAAGCCGTCGAGCTCGTCGAGGTCGGGGTTCGGTTCGGAGTCCATGTCGGTCTCGTGGAGGTGGAGCGACGCCCGGTGCCGGGAATCGCGGGTGGACTCCCGGCGGAGGCGGTCGATGGCCCGGTTGCGGGCGGTGGTGACGATCCAGCCGCCCGGGTTCGGGGGCGTGCCCTCGACCGGCCACCGTTCGGCGGCGACGGCGAAGGCCTCCGCGACAGCATCCTCGGCGACGTCGACGTCACCGAGGATGCGGATCAGGGTGGCGGTGCAGCGTCCCGACTCCCGCCGGAACACGGAGGCGAGGTCGTCGCTCATCCGTGGAAGGGTCGCACCTCGACGGGGTCCTCACAGGCGAGCGCACCCTTGCGGGCCCACTCGAGGGCGGCGTCGAGGTCGGGCGCCTCGATGACCCAGAAGCCACCCATCTGCTCTTTGGACTCGGCGTAGGGGCCGTCGGTCATGGAGACCTCGCCGTTGCCGGGCCGCACCAGTGTGGCCGAGGCCTTCGAGTGGAGGCCGCCGCCGAACACCCAGGCACCGGCGGCGGTGACCTCGTCGTTGAAGGCGCCGGTCTGGGCCATCCGCCGCTGGATCTCCGGGTCGGAGAAGTCGGCGTCGCCGTAGTCGTCGTCGTGCCAGACGGACAGCAGGTACTGAGCCATGGTGCTCTCTCTTTCGTGGTGGTGGTCGGGATCAGGCGTTGCGGAGGAGGCGGACGGCGAGGTCGCCGTGGGCACCTTCTGCTCCCACTACGAACGCGCCCGACCGAATCGACACGCGTCGACACATTCTTTCCTCGGGACGCCTTTGCGACGGGGCTCGTCGGCTGCGGGCACGGCGCCCCTCGAGTGACCTGGTTCGCGTTGGCGGCACCGCCCAGGCAGGCCGACATTGCGTCAGCTATGTTGCCCCCCGGGGGAAGCACGACCTACGTCCTAGGCAGGGGGGACCCATGAGCAGGATCATCCGCGGAGCCGGTCGCGACACCACGACCATGCGCCGTCGGGCTGTGACCACGCTGTTCGTCGTGGCATCGCTGATCGCGGCGTGCAGCAGCGACGACAGCTCGACGGCGACGACGACCACCTCCGTCGATCCGGCCGCCATCACCGACGCCAGCCGCCAGGTGGACGTGAGCGAGCTCTCCGTCGCCGCCATGCCGGTCGGCGCTGGAACGCCGCAGCGCTCGGCCACCGTCGCCGACGCCCGCCAGCCGCTCCCCGCTGACTACATGGAGAGCGAGTACCTGGTGTCGGGCACCGCGGCCGAGTACACCGGCCCGGCCACCGGACCCGCCACCGTGAGCACGTCCGACAACCCCTTCGCCACCCGTGTCCTCGTGCGTGCCCCCGCCGACCCCGCAGCCTTCAGCGGGCGGGTGTGGCTCGAGCCGTTCAACACCTCCGGGGGTGGTGAGCTCGACGCCGTCTGGTCGTCGCTGGCGCCACTCATGGTCGACGAGGGCGACGCCTGGATCGGCGTGACCGTCCGCGCCAGTCAGACCCAACGCCTCCAGACCTTCGACCCGGCTCGGTACGCCGGCGTGGCCCTCACCAACAACGATCACGGCTGGGACGCGCTCCGCTCGATCGGCACCCTCGTGAAGCTGAACTCCGAGGAGAGCCCGCTGGCCGACTACGACGTCGGCCACCTCTACATGGCGGGCTACTCCCAGAGCGGGGTCGATGCCGCCACCTTCGCCGGCGCGTTCAACGGCATGACCCGCCTGGGTGACGGCACCTCTGTCTACGACGGCTACCTGATCGGCTCCCACAGCGGCAACCTCAGTCCTCTGAAGTCGGGAAGCTCCATCATCCCCAAGTTCGAATCCGCGCCGCTGCCACCGACCGACGTCCCCGTGATCGAGTTCCAGTCGCAGTCCGACGCCGAAGGGTTCACCGTCGATGTTCCCGTCACCTTGGCCCGCGAGGCCGGCCTGGCCGGTGCCGACGAGGCCACCGGCGACACGATCCCCTACGTGAACCCCGGTGGGGCCAGCGTGCGCCAACCCAACACCGACGCGCCTGACGACCACTACTTCTTGATCGAGGTCGCGGGGGCGCCTCACAGCACCGGTAGTTCGGCCGGATGCCCCGGTACGACGTCGTTCCCGACGGCCTACTTCAACCGGGCGGCGGCCGCTCAGCTCGTCGCCTGGACCGAGGACGGCGTCACCCCGCCCGAGGCCGACCGCCTCGAGCTCGCCATCGACGACGTGGTCTCCCAAGCCGCCACCGACGAGGTGGGCAACGCCAAGGGTGGGGTTCGCTCGCCGTTCGTCGACGTGCCCCTCTCGACCTACGAGGTCCACGGGCCCCCACCGTCGTGCCGGTCGGCCGGCAACGAGACGCCCCTGGCCACGGACGTCCTGGTCAGCCGCTACGGCGACGCCACCCGGTACATGGCCGAGTTCACCGAGAGCCTCGACGCCACGATCGACGCCGGCTTCCTGCTCGAGCTCGACCGCCAGCTCATCCTCGACGCCCAGACCCAACGGGCCAGGGAGCTTCTCGGCTGACCTCGACGCCGGGGCGGTCGAGCTCGTCCTCGAGCTCCTCGTCGTGGCCGTTGTCGCCGCGCCCCCACACGAACACCGCACCGACGACGAGCAGCGCCGCGCCGAGCAGCGTGGCGTAGCGCATGCCCGAGGTGAAGGCGCCTCGAGCTGCATCGCCGAGGGCGGTGTCACCGGCGGCGCGGGCGATCTGCAGGGCCAGCGCGGGGGCTTCCTTGGCCTGCGCGGCGGCCTCGTTGGCCAGACCACCCAGGTTGTCGGCGATGTCGTCGCGGTAGCCGATGTTGAAGGCGCTGCCGAGCATGGCGACACCGAAGGCGGCGCCGAGCTCGCGTGAGGTGTCGTTCACCGCCGAGGCCACGCCCTGCTTCTCGCGGGGCAGGGAGGCGACGATGG
>DATDIY010000143.1:0-14191 GCA_036520815.1 Acidimicrobiales bacterium | reverse complement strand
GCCAGCGCCAGCAGGTCGGCGCGCACCGTCTCCGGCGACCCCACGACGTGAGACCCGGTGATCGAGCGCACCAGCTCCTTCTCCGCCGGCGTGAAGCTGTACTCGGCCGCCTCCGCCGGGGTCGGGAGCAGACCCGGATGGCCGGTGCGGAGCCGCACCATGGCGAGACCCATGGGCGCCGCCAACCACCGGGCCTGCTGGTCGGTCTCGGCGCACACCACCGACACGCCGATCATGGCGTAGGGCTCGTCGAGCACCTCCGAGGGTCGGAAGTGGCGGCGGTAGAGCTCGAGGGCGGGCTCGGTGTTCTCGGCGCTGAAGTGGTGGGCGAACGAGAACGGCAGGCCGAGCATCCCCGCCAACTGGGCGCTGTAGCCGCTCGAGCCGAGCAGCCAGATCTCGGGACGACCCTCGCCCTGAGGCACCGCCTTCACCGAGTGGAACGGGTGGTCCTCGGGGAACGAGCCCTCGAGGAAGGCGACCAGCTCGGCGAGCTGCTGGGGGAAGTCCTCGCCGTCGGCCAGCGCCATCGTGCGCCGCAGGACCCGGGCGGTCATCTGGTCGGTACCCGGGGCCCGGCCGAGGCCGAGGTCGATGCGGCCGGGGTGGAGCGCCTCGAGCATCCCGAACTGCTCGGCGACCACGAGCGGCGAGTGGTTGGGGAGCATGACCCCACCGGAGCCGAGCCGGATGTGCTCGGTGGCGCTGCCGAGGTGGGCGAGCAGCACTGCCGGCGACGAGCTGGCGATGCCCGGCATCGAGTGATGCTCTGCGACCCAGTACCGGAGGTAACCGAGCTCCTCGGCCCGGCGAGCCAGCAGGGCCGAGCGACGCAGCGCCTGGCCGGGGGTGGTGTCACGAGCGACGGGCACGAGGTCGAGGACCGACAGGCGCACGGGGCGTTCGGCCCCGTCGAGCTGGAGCTGTCCGACGGGGACGGCGGTGGCGGCGTCGACCGTCGCCATCAGCCGTCGGCCGCGCTCGGCGGGCTCCAGTGGTCGGGAAGCACCCGCCGCACGATGGGCTCGAAGGTCGCCATCGGCTCGTTCGGGTACTCCGGGTCGAACGACACCTCGTCCCAGCGGGCGCAGAAGTCGGCGGTGCAGCCGAAGAACGGGCTGGAGCGATACTCGTCGCGAGCGTTCGGGTCGAGCCCCAGGTGCTCGCCGTAGAAGTAGGTCTGGAACAGGCCGTGGTGAGCGAGCATCCAGTGGTTCTGCTCCGAGATGAACGGGTGGAGGATGGCGGCGGCCACCTCACCGTGGTTCATCGGCCCCAGGGACTCCCCCACGTCGTGGAACAGGGCGCACACCACCATCTCGTCGTCGGCACCGTCGCGCAGGGCCCGGGTCGCGGTCTGCAGGCTGTGCTGCAGCCGGTCGACCGGATACGACGCGTCGGCGCTCAGGTCGGCGAGCATCCCCATGAGCAGGTCGGGGAGCTTCCGGACGTTCTCCTCGTGGACGTGCGCCAGCACGGCGAAGTCCGCATCGGTGCCCTCGTCCATCCGGCGGAAGTGCATCTTCTCGTCGGCCATCGTCGGGAGGGTACCGGCGCGCTGGCCGCAGCCGGTGGGAGCCCGACCCCTCTCCCCTATCCTGCAGGCCTCGTGCGCTTCCTCCACGACCGACTCCCCGAGGCCGACCTCACCTTCGACGACGTGTTCATGGTGCCGGCCCGGTCGGACGTGAGCTCGCGGCTCGACGTCGACCTCACCACCTTCGACGGCACCGGCACCACCATCCCCGTGATCGTCGCCAACATGACCGCCGTCGCCGGTCGACGGATGGCCGAGACGGTCGCCCGACGCGGCGGGCTGGCGGTGATCCCCCAGGACATCTCCCTGGAGGTGGTCGCCGAGGTGATCGGCTGGGTGAAGCGACGGCACCTCGTGCACGACACGCCGATCACCTTGACGCCCGGCGACACCGTGGGCGAGGCCATGAACCTCATCACCAAGCGGGCCCACAACGCGGTGATCGTGGTCGACGGTTCCCGACCGGTGGGCGTGGTCACCGAAGGCGACTGCGCCGGGGTCGACCGGTTCACGCCCCTGGCCGACGCCATGTCCCGCGACCTCCTCACCGTGCCCGAGTCGATCGACCCGCAGGCGGGCTTCGAGCTCCTGCACGAACGGCGGCGGCGGCTGGCCCCGGTGGTCGACGACGCCGGCTGCCTCGTCGGCGTCCTGACCCGCACCGGTGCCCTGCGCTCGACGCTCTACCGACCTGCGACCGACGGGTCGGGGCGGTTGCGGGTGGCAGCGGCGCTCGGGGCCAACGGGGAGGTGGAGGCGAAGGCCACCCACCTGGTCGAGGCCGGCGTCGACGTGCTGGTGCTCGACACTGCCCACGGGCACCAGGCGAAGATGATCGATGCCGTCCGGAAGGTGAAGGCCCTCGACCTCGATGTGCCGGTGTGCGCCGGCAACGTGGTGTCGGCCGAGGGTGTCCGCGACCTCGTGAACGCCGGGGCCGACATCGTGAAGGTCGGCGTCGGACCGGGCGCCATGTGCACCACCCGGATGATGACCGGCGTCGGGCGGCCGCAGTTCTCCGCGGTGGTGGAGTGCGCCGCCGAGGCCCGCCTGCTCGGGCGCCACGTGTGGGCCGACGGCGGGGTGCGCCACCCTCGCGACGTCGCGCTGGCCCTGGCCGCCGGAGCGTCGAACGTCATGATCGGGTCGTGGTTCGCGGGCACCCACGAGTCGCCCGGCGACCTGCACCGCGACGCCGGTGGTCGGCCCTACAAGGAGAGCTTCGGGATGGCGTCGGCCCGGGCCGTGGTGAGCCGCACGAACGAGGCGGAGACGCCGATCGAGGCGGCCCGGCGCGCCCTGTTCGAGGAGGGCATCTCCACCGGTCGGATGTACCTCGACCCGGCCCGACCCGGCGTGGAGGACCTCCTCGACGTGATCACCGCCGGTGTGCGCAGCGCCTGCACCTACGCCGGAGCCCGCACGCTCGAGGAGCTCCACGAGCGGGCCGTCGTCGGGAGGCAGACCGCCTCCGGGTTCGCCGAGGGACGCCCGCTGAACGACGGCTGGTGACACCAGGGGCGCCGCGAACGCCTGCTTTTCCAATGCTTTCGTGGCCGTTGTCACTGTGACGGGTGACCGACCGTATTCGCTGTTCAGGAGCCCGTTCGCTCGGTATCTTGAACCTCGTTGGCACCGGGACCCCCCTCCCGAGAGCCATGTAGGCCAAACGAGATCCCCCCTCTCGAAACGGCCCTTACGACGCCCCCCGCCTCCCCCGGCCGGGGGCGTCGCACATTTTCGGGCGACCTCAGCGCCTCACTGCGGGCGCTGACGCTCGGTCGTGTCGTGGCCGGCGTGCAGGTCCGACACGTCGTGGAACCCGAGCAGCGCGCCACCGCCGACGTGGACCTCGACCGGGTCGAGCACCACGGCGACGTGGTCGACGCCGACATCGACCAACGCGGTGCGATGTCCGACGAAGCGGTCGGCCACCCGGGCCAGCACCGGCACCCCGTCGGGGCCCTCCTCCCAGTCGCAGTGCTCGAAGGCGTCGAGGTCGTCACCGCTGGTCGTGCCGAACAGCACCGCGAGGTCCCGGTCGGTGGCAGCCAGGAAGTGCACGGCGAAGGTGTCGGCGAGCACCCCGACCCGAAACGTGTGGTTGGCCTTCGACAACCACACCGCGTACGCCGGCGGATCGATCCCACACTGGGCGTGGAAGCCGACCAGGCAGCCGGCGCGGACGCCTCCCGCAGCCGTCGTCACCACGACCATGGGGTGGTCGCCCCGACCCATCAACTCGTCGAACGCCACGTTCGCCCTCCCATCGTCATCGCCCTGCTCGGTCCCGACCCTCGTCGTCGCTGCCGGCTCGGCGGACGAGGTACCGCAGGTAGAGCTCGTCGCCGAGGCACACCACACCGGCGAGCCCGAACTCGGTGAGCACGTCCGCGGCGCGGGGCCGCTGCGCCATGGTGAGCGGATCGCCGCCGAACACCGGGTGCAACGTGAGGCAGAGCTCGTCGAGCAGTCCGGCGGCGACCAGCCCGGCGAGCAGCGTGGGGCCGCCCTCGGTGAGCACGACGCCGATCCCCCGGTCGGCCAGCGCCGCCATCGCCACCGCGAGGTCGACCTCGGCGTCGCCGGCGACCACCACCTCCGCGTGGTCGGCGGCCCGTGCTGCCGCCGCTCTAGGAGCCACCCCTGCGGTCACCACCACCGGTCGGGGTGAGGTCGAGTGGGCGAAGAGCGGCGCGTCCCAGTCGAGGTCGAGTCGGCGGCTGACCACCACGAGCGGCGGCACCTCCGACCGCCCCGCCGCCACCCGGGCGGCCCTCGTCGCCTCCGGGAGCCGTACCGGTCCGTAACCCTCGGCCCGCACCGTGCCGGCGCCGACCATCACGGCGTCGGCGAGGCCGCGCAGCCGGACGAACAGCGCACGGTCCGTGGCGCTCGACAGCGATCCGACCCGGCCGTTCCACGCCAGCGACCCGTCCAGCCCGGCGACCATGTTGGCCAGGGTCCACGGCCGTCCGCCAACGGCCGGACGAGGAACCTCGTAGCCGACGAACGGATCCGGGTCGGCGTTGCCGGGGTGGATGGAGCCACTGTCGTGCACTGCGCTGCTCATGTGCCCCCGACGGTACCCATCCCGACCCGACCGGAGAACCGACCGGGGTCCTCTTCGTCGAGCCTGGCCTACCGTCTGGGGATGGCCACGCCGAACGAGACCTTGTGGGCGCTGACCGAGCTTGCGCCACTTCTCGGCCGGCTCCGCGAGGAGTCACCCCGTCGGTACGGCCTCACGCTGTCCCGCCAGCGCCTCCTGCTCCTGCTGCAGCACGACGGGCCGATGGTCTCGGTCGACGCCGCCCGCCACCTCGCCGTGAGCCCCCGGGCCGTGAGCGCACTGGTAGACGGGTTGGAGTCGATGGGGCTGGCCCGTCGGGTTCCTCACCCCACCGACGGTCGCGCCGCGCTGGTCGAGCTCACCACCGCCGGTCGGGCCGCCGCCGACCGCATGGCCGAATCCCACGATCGCTTCGCCCACAGCCTGCTCGCCGACCAGTCCGACGAGGACCTGCAGACGGCCCTCGACGTCGTCGAGCTCGTCCACCGCCGGATCCAGGAGCGCTTCCGGATCGGGCCGGAGTACCGCACAGAACGGCCCGTCACCGAGCCCGAGGCCCGGTCGGCATCCCGTGGCGACCGCTGATCGACGACCGGGACTCCCGGAAGGCCAGCGCTACAGCGCCCGCCAGGGCCGCTCGAACGGCAACCGCCAGGCGTGCGGTGCGATCAGTTGGTGGATGGCGTTGGGACCCCACGAGCCCGGTTGGTAGGGCCGCACCGGGGGCGGGTTGTCGAGCAGCGGCGACGACAGCTCCCACGCCCGCTCGACCCCCTCCGCCGAGCTGAACAGGGTGCGGTCACCGCGCATGGCATCGAGGATGAGCCGCTCGTAGGCCTCGAGCACGTCGTCGCCCTTGCCCGTCTCGTGCAGTGAGAACTGGAGGCTCTGCTTGTCGAGGCGGAGGCCGGGCCCGGGTCGTTTGCCGTAGAACGACAGCGACAGCTTGGACATGTCGGCCAGGTCGAAGGTGAGGTGGTCGGGGCCGGCGGCGCCCACGCCGGAACCCACCGGGAACATGCTCTTCGGCGGCTCCCGGAAGGCGATGGAGATGACGCGAGCGCCCTCGGCCATGCGCTTGCCGGTGCGGAGGTAGAAGGGAACGCCTGCCCAGCGCCAGTTGTCGATCTCGCAGCGAAGAGCGATGAACGTCTCGGTGTCGGAGTGGCCCGGCACGCCCGCCTCGTCGAGATAGCCGGAGTACTGGCCCCGCACGACGTCGCTCGGCAGGATCGACTTCATCGACCGGAAGACCTTGTTCTTCTCCTCGCTGATCGCCTTCGACTCGAGGGTGGTCGGCGGCTCCATCGCCATGAAGGCGAGGATCTGGAACAGGTGGGTGACGACCATGTCGCGGTAGGCGCCGGTCTTCTCGTAGAAGCCGATGCGATGCCCGATGCTCAGCGTCTCGGGGACGTCGATCTGCACGTGGTCGATGTGGCCGCGGTTCCAGATGGGCTCGAACAGGCCGTTGGCGAAGCGGAAGGCGAGGATGTTGAGCGCCGCCTCCTTGCCCAGGAAGTGGTCGATGCGGAAGATCTGTGACTCGTCGAAGACCTCGTGCAGCCCGGCGTTGAGCTCGATGGCCGTGGCCAGATCGGTGCCGAACGGCTTCTCCATGATGATCCGTGACCGCTCGGCGAGGCCGGCGGAATCGAGCATGGCGACGACCTCCTCGGCCGCCTGCGGCGGGACGGAGAGGTAGTGCAGCCTCCGGGGCTCGCCCCCGAGGTCGTGCTCGAGGTCCGCCACCCGCGCCGCCAGGCCCTCGGCTCCGACGGACTGGGGGGCGTAGTGGAGCGTCTTCTCGAAGTCCGCCCAGGTGGCGTCGTCGATCGCCGTGTGCCCGAACTCCGAGAGCGCCTCATGGGTGAAGCGTCGGAAGGACTCGTCGTCGAAGTCGTCGAGCGAGACGCCGAGCACGCGGCAGCGAGGCAGGAGCCCGGCCTTGGCCAGATGGAAGATGCCGGGCAGGAGCTTGCGACGGGCGAGGTCGCCGCTGGCGCCGAACAGCACGATGACATGCGCCCCGACCGGCTTCGCCAGCGTCGACACGATGTCCTGGGGGTCTGCCATGGCTCACCTACGGACCTCGCGGTGCCGGGCCTGTCGCACGGCACCAGGTGTGGGACAGCCTGCCCGGTCGACGTTACCCGGACGTTTCCCCAACACTGCCGGGAGGTGACTCCTCCGGACCGGCGATCAGCGAGAGCGCGGCGCCATCGACGGCACCGGCGTGCGGGGCAGGCCGCCCCCCACTTCGCCGAAGCGAGGGTCGCCGCTGGCCCAGTCAGCCGCCGCCTCCTCGAGCTCGTCGCGGGTGCGCCCGACGAAGTTCCAGAACATCGCCAGCCGATCGGGGAACGGCTCCCCGCCGAGCAACACCAGGCGGGCTTCGCCGACACCCTCGACCGGGGCCAGGTCGAGCTCGCCACCGCCCGGGGGCAGGTAGCCGAGGGTGCCGGGCTCGACGACCGTGCCGTCGACGCGCACCGGCGTTCCCAGTGGGATCACCGCGTGCTCGAAGGATCGCTCGACGGGGAGGGAGGTCGGGGCCCGCACCACGAGGTCGGCCCCGACGATCGGCCAGTCCGACCGCGCCGTCGAGACGGCCTCGCCCAGCTGACCGACGAGCAGAGTCGCCGTGGCGCTGGCGGTCTCGAGCACCGGTGGTTCGGCGTGGTGCTCGAAGGCGGCCGGTCCGTGGCGGGTCGCCTCGGGCTGGGCGACCCAGAGCTGCAAGAGCTGCTGGCGGCCCGTCGCTCCCTCGGGCACCTGTTCGGCGTGAACGACGCCCTGGCCCGCGGTCATGAGGTTGACCTGCCCGGGCCGGAGGGCCTGCTCGCTGCCCAGGCTGTCGCGGTGCACCAGCTCGCCGTCGAGCATCCAGGTCACGGTGTGCAGGCCGGTGTGGGGGTGCGGTCCGACCTGCATGGTGCCGTCGCCGACGTCGAGCGGACCGGCGTGGTCGACGAAGCACCATGCGCCGACCGTGCGCCTCACCGCCCGGGGGAGCAGGCGGCGCACGGTGATGCCGCCGACGTCGGCCTCGTGGGCCGTCACGATCTCCGGCGTCGGCATCGTCAGCCCCGGTACGGGTGGATCCCGTCAGCGGGCACCTGTCCGAGGGCGCCGCGCTGGAAGTCGTCGAACGCCTGGGCGATCTCGTCCTTGGTGTTCATGACGAACGGTCCGTACTGCACCACCGGCTCCCGTATGGGCTCGCCACCGAGGAGCAGGACCTCGAGGGGATCGGCGCCCGTGCCGCTCACGGTGAGCAGTTCGCCGTCAGCGAACACCACCAGCTGTCCGGCGCTGACCGGCCGACGCTCGTCGCCCATGGTGCCCTCGCCCGACAGCACGTAGGCGAGAGCGTTGAAGGTCGGGTTCCAAGGCACGTCGAGGCGGGCGCCCGGCGAGACGGTGGCGTGGGCGACGACGATCGGGGTGTGCGTGGACCCGGGACCGCGATGGTCGCCGAGGTCGCCGGCGATGATCCGCACCAGGGCGCCGCCGTCGGAGGACGACACCAGCGTGACCAGATCGGCCTCGAGGTTCTGGTAGGCGGGGGCGACCATCTTCGAGCGGGCGGGGAGGTTGACCCACAGCTGGATGCCGTGGAACAGACCACCGGAGATGACCAGCTCCTCGGGTGGGGTCTCGATGTGGAGGATGCCGCTGCCCGCGGTCATCCACTGGGTGGCCCCGTCGGCGATGGTGCCACCGCCACCGTGGGAGTCCTGGTGCACGAACGTGCCGTCGATGATGTAGGTGACCGTCTCGAACCCACGGTGGGGGTGCCAGTCGGTGCCTCTCGGCTCGAAGGGCCCGTAGTCGATCTCACCCATCTGGTCCATGTGGACGAACGGGTCGAGGTCGGCCAGGTTCACCCCGGCGAAGGCGCGGCGGACGGGGAAGCCCTCCCCCTCGAAGCCGTCGGGGGCGGTGGTGACGGAACGGACGCGCCGGGCGCGGGGAGCGGAGCCGTCGGTCCCCACGACAGGGGCCTCGAGCCGGGGCAGGGTGACGGTGTCAGCGGTGACAGCAGGCATCTCGAACTCCATTCCTTGAGTACGCAAGGAATAACCATGACGGACCCCGGCGCATTCCCGACGCCCGGCCCGTCCATGCTCTCGAACTGGTGGGAGATCTGCACGTCCCGGCGTGCATTTCTCCCACCAGTTCGCAAAGGTGGCGGGATGGGCGCTCCCCGGGTCGTGTCTCTGGTGCCGTCGGCCACTGAGACCCTGCGCGCCTGGGGCGTCGAACCGGTCGCCGTGACCCGGTTCTGCCCGGAGCCCCGCCCGGTCACCGTGGGCGGCACCAAGGACCCTCACGTCGACGAGATCGCCGCCCTGCGCCCGGACCTGGTCGTCATGTGCGTGGAGGAGAACCGCCATCAGGACGCCGCCGCCCTCGCCGATCGGGGGATGACCATCCACCCCATCGACATCGACGGGGTCGACGACGTCGTCGGAGAGCTGGCCGAGCTGGCCGAGGCGCTCCAGCTCGACGTCGAGCTCCCCACCCTGCCCGAACCTCTCCCCGACCGGGGCGTGACCGCGTTCGTCCCCATCTGGCGGCGCCCGTGGATGACGATCAGCGCCCCGACCTACGCCGCGTCGATGCTGCGATGGCTGGGCATCGGCGTCGTCGCCACCGCCTCGAGCGACCGCTACCCCACCGTCGAGCTGGACGAGATCGTCGACCTCGGTGCCGGCCTGGTGATCGCCCCCGACGAGCCGTACCCGTTCGCCGAGCGCCACCGCGCCGAGCTCGAGCAGGTGGCCCCGACCCTCTTCGTCGACGGCCAGGACCTCGTCTGGTGGGGGACGCGCACGCCTGGCGCCCTCGAACGACTGGCCGCTCAGCTGGCCGTCGCCCTGGACTGAACCCGTGGAGATGAAGTCGCGCTCCGCGCCCTGATCTCCGAGACCGACCGGCGTCGAGGGCTCAGGTGTCGGAGACCGGAGGGATCGTCCGGCGACGAGCCTCGGCCAGGTGCTGGTGCAAGGGGCACAGCTCGACGAGCTCCGCCTCGCTCGGCACCCAGGAGACCGGTCCGAAGAGGGCCGACAGGCGCATGGCCATGACCCCCGAGTCCATCACGGGCATGCCGCAAAGCGGGCAGTGCGTCCACGGCTGGTGGTCGCACTGCCCGCCCGACGACAGGAACCGCACCACTGCACGGCACAGTCCCTTGATGCCCCCTCCCATGCGTCACACCCTAACCGCGAATCGGGCGTGATGTGTCATCCGTCACGTCACGGGTGTGGCGCCCGTCACGCGACCTCCGTCGCCGCCCCGGCGAACTGAGCGTTGTAGAGCCGGGCGTACGCGCCGTCGGCCTCGAGCAGCTCATCGTGGTCGCCCTGCTCGACGATCTGTCCGTCCTCCATCACCAGGATCGTGTCGGCGTCGCGGATGGTGGACAGCCGGTGGGCGATCACGAAGCTCGTCCGGTTCCGGCGGAGCGCGTTCATCGCCTCCTGGACCAGCACCTCGGTGCGGGTGTCGACCGAGCTGGTGGCCTCGTCGAGGATGAGGATGGCCGGATCCGCGAGGAACGCCCGGGCGATGGTCAGAAGCTGCATCTCACCGGCGCTCACGGTGCCGTGCTGATCGTCGAGCACCGTGTCGTAGCCGTCGGGCAGAGCCCGGACGAAGCGATCGACGTAGGTGGCCTTCGCCGCTTGCTGCAACCTCTCCTCGCTCGCCTCGGGGTCGCCGTAGGCGATGTTCTCCCGGATGGTGCCGCCGAACAGCCACGTGTCCTGCAGCACCATCCCCATCATCGAGCGGAGATCGGCCCGCCGGAGGTCGCGGATGTCGCGGCCGTCGACGGTGATGCGCCCCTCGTCGACGTCGTAGAACCGCATCAGCAGGTTCACCAAGGTCGTCTTGCCGGCTCCGGTCGGACCCACGATGGCCACGGTCTCGCCGGGACGGGCGGCGAAGGAGAAGTGCTGGATGAGCGGGCGGTCGGCCGAATAGGCGAACGACACGTCCTCGAAGTCGACCCGGCCGGCCGGATCTCCCTCGCGAGGTGCGAGGTCGGCGTCAGACGGCTCCTCCTCGGCATCGAGCAGCTCGAAGACCCGCTCCGCCGAGGCGATGCCGGACTGGAAGACGTTCACCATCGACGCCAGCTGGGTCAGCGGCATCGTGAACTGGCGGGCGTACTGGATGAACGCCTGGATGTCACCGATGGTCAGCTGGCCGCTGGCGACCCGCACCCCGCCCACCACGGCAACGACGACGAAGTTCAGGTTCCCGAGGAACATCATCGCCGGCATCACTGTGCCGGAGATGAACTGCGCCCCGAAGCTGGCCTCGTAGAGGTCCTCGTTCATGACCCGGAACCGTTCCTCGACCTCCTCCTGACGGCCGAAGGCCTTCACCACGGCGTGGCCGGTGATCGACTCCTCCACCAGGGCGTTCAACCGGCCGGTGTGGCGCCACTGGTCGACGAAGCGCACCTTGGACCGGGCGGTCACGAAGCGCATCATGACCAGCGACAGTGGGATCACGATGACGGCGACCGAGGCCAGCAGCGGGGAGATCCAGAACATCATCGCCAGGACGCCGACGATCGTGAGCACGCCGGTCAGCAGCTGGCTCAGCGTCTGCTGGAGGCTCTGCGCCATGTTGTCGATGTCATTGGTGACCCGGCTCAGCAGATCGCCTCGGGCGGTGCGGTCGACGTAGGACAACGGAAGGCGGTTGAGCTTGGCCTCGACCTCGGCGCGCAGGTTCGACATCGAGCGCTGGATCATCGCGGTGAGCAGCCACGCCTGGAGGTAGGTGAGCCCGGCGGAGGCCAGGTAGAGCCCAGCGGCCACACCGAGCGTGACGTGCAGGGCGGGGAAGTCGATCCCGTCACCGGTCACGCCGTCGACGATGATGTCGGTGGCCTGCCCGAGCAGCTTCGGACCGACCACCTGCAGCGAGACCGCCACGACCGCGAGCACGACGATGCCGAAGATGTGGAAGTTCTCCTGGCGGAGCCGGGCGAACGTACGCCTGACGGCAGAGCCGAAGTCGCGTGATCGTTCGGTCGGCTGGCCGAACTGGCGTCCCGACCCCGTGATGGGGGGGCTCGGGCGAGCGGCACCAGCGTCGTCGTCGGACTGCGGGCTCGTGTCGGCGGTTCGGTGTTCCTTGGTGGTGTCGCTCATGCCGCCGCCCTCCCCCGGAGCTGCGATTCCACGATCTCCTGATAGGTCGGACAACTGACGAGCAGGCCGTCGTGGGTGCCGACCCCCACGATTCGTCCGCTCTCGAGCACGACGATCTGATCGGCCTCCACGATGCTCGAGACCCGCTGGGCGACCAGGATCACGGTGGCCCCCACCGTCCACGGTCGCAACGCGGCGCGCAGACGAGCGTCGGTCGCCAGGTCGAGGGCCGAGAACGAGTCGTCGAACAGGTAGATCTCCGGCTTGCGCACCAGAGCCCGGGCGATCGAGAGACGCTGGCGCTGGCCACCGGAGACGTTGGCCCCGCCCTGGGAGATCGGCGCGTCCAGCCCGCCCATGTCTCTCACGAAGTCGGCCGCCTGGGCGACCTCGAGCGCCGCCCACATCTCGTCGTCGGTGGCCTCCGGTGCGCCGTAGCGCAGGTTGCTGGCGACGTCCCCGGTGAAGAGGTAGGGCCGCTGGGGCACCAGGCCGATCCGATCCCACAGGGTGTGCGGGTCGAGGTCCCGGACATCGACTCCGTCGACCATCACCGCACCCGCGGTGGCGTCGAACAGCCGTGGGACCAGGCTGATGAGCGAGCTCTTGCCCGAACCGGTGCTGCCGATGATGGCGGTGACCTGACCCGGGCGCGAGACGAAGCTGACCTCCTCGAGCACGGGGGCCTCGGCGCCCGGATAGGCGAAGCCCACGTCTCGCAGCTCGAGCGAACCCGAATCGTGGACCTCGAAGACCGGCGTCGGACTCGTCACGACGCTCGGATCGGTGTCGAGGACCTCGACGATGCGCTCAGCGCTGACGGCCGCCCGGGGCGCCTGGAAGGCGACGAAGGTCGCCATCAGGATCGACATCAGGATGATGGTGAAGTAGCTGAGGAAGGCGACCAGCGAACCGATCGTCATGCTCCCGCTGTCGATGCGACCAGCCCCGAACCAGATCACCGCCACGCTCGAGCAGTTGACGACCACGAGCACGATCGGGAACATCAGCGACATCAGCCGTCCGGCGGCGAGCGACGTGCTGGTGAGCTCGGTGTTGACCTGCTCGAAGCGGTCGGTCTCCTCCGGCTCGCGCACGAACGCCCGGACGACCCGGATGCCGATGATCTGTTCCCGCAGGACGTCGTTGACCCGATCGATGCACGCCTGCATGAGACGGAACCGGGGGATCATCCGGCTGATGACGATCACCAGCAGGCCCACCAGCACGGGCATGCTGACGAGCAGGAGGGCCGAGAGGGCCCCATCCTCCCTGATCGCCATGATGATGCCGCCCACCAGGGTGATCGGCGCAGCGACGGCGATGGTGCACACCATCACCGCCAACATCTGCACCTGCTGGACGTCGTTGGTGACCCGGTTGATCAGCGACGGTGCACCGATCAGGTTGACCTCGCGCTCCGAGAAGGCGGTCACCCGGTGGAACAGGTCGTTGCGGACGTCCCGGCCGAACTTCATGGAGGCCTTCGACGCCACGTAGACGGCGCCGATCGCGAAGCCGAGCTGCACGCCGGTGATGGCGAGCATCAGCGCGCCGACGCGCCAGATGTAGGCGGTGTCACCGGTGAGCACACCGTCGTCGATCAGGCGGGCATTGAGGTCGGGCAGGTAGAGCGTTAGTGCGGCCTGCACCACCTGGAACACCATCAGGAGGATGAGCAGACGTCGGTAGGGGAACAGGTGCGAGCGGAACAACCGGATCAGCACGGCGAAGCCTCCCCTCGACGGCGCATCCCGTCGAGCACCAGCGCGACGACCTCGGGCGGCGCGAGCGGTCCATCGGGCTCGAAGACCGGGCTGGCCGTGGCGACGACCACCGACCGGAACCGTTGCGCGGCGGTATGGGGGTCGACCGACAGCTGATCGGCGAAGCGCTCCATCAGGCTGGTGAGGGCGTGGAGGTCGGGGGCGCGCGTCGGCGGACCGTCGACGACTCCGGTATCGCGGGCCAGGGCGAAGAGTCGCCAGGTGCGCATCACCCGGTCCTGCAGCACGACGACCACCTCGGCCAGTTGGTCTTCCATCGCCAGGTCCGGGTCGATGGCACCGAGGGCGGCGTCGACCGGCGCCGGGTCGAAGGCCGCCTCCAGTGCGGCGCGGATCACGGCGGGCTTGTCGGGGAAGACCCGGAAGATGGTGCCCTCGGCGACGCCGGCGGCCTCGGCGATCTGCCGGGTGCTCACGGCCTCCCCGAGCTCGACCAGCAGGGGAACGGTGGCCTCGACGATCGCGGCCCGGCGTTCGTCGGGCGGAAGGGCTGCTGCTCGACGGGAGCGGGAGCGCTCCGCCGGCGGCGCGTCCGCGGAAGAGGTGGGTGGGGGGGTCACGAGCCGACCCTACCCGACTGAGTGAGAACTCACTCAGTCGTTTCGACGGCTATCGG
>DATDIY010000142.1:0-2551 GCA_036520815.1 Acidimicrobiales bacterium | reverse complement strand
CCTCACGACGAAGGCGCCGGCGGGGGCGGTGACCTCCAGCTCATCGCCGGCGGCCACCGCGTCGTTGAACCAGTTGGAGACGGTGCCTCCGGGCACCCGCTTCACGGTGACGGTGAGATCGGCGTCGGTCTCGGGTGCGCTCGACATCGAGTAGGACCGGACGAGGTCCTCGCCGCCGAGGTGCACGCGGAACGAGCAGAACTGCCCCGGCCGGTAGGTGAAGGCGTCACGGAGCTCGGCCGGCACGTCGAGCACGAACGAGCGGGTGTCGGCGGTCTCCTCGACGACCTCCTTCACGCGCACGCGATGGAACCCGTGGCGACGCAGCACCTCGTCGTGGTCGACCACCCGACTCCCCTCACGACCGGCGTCGGCCGCATCCTTCGACCGTCGGAACGACACGTCGATCGCCAGCATGCCATCCCCCTCTCGTCGTCGCCCACGACGCCGCGGACCGTCCTGAGCGGTCAGCCACCTCGGGTCGTGCCCGGGAAGTGGGTCAGGCCGGGGCGGCCACGTCGATGACCACCTTCCCGACGGCCTGTCCGTCGCCGACGAGGCGCAGGGCCTCGGCGACACGGTCGAGCGGGAGTCGGGCACCGATGTGGGGCACGATCTCCCCTGCCGCGAGCAGACCGTCCAACTCGGTGTCGTTGCGTGCCATCTCGTCGGGCAGGTGCAGACCGAGGTCGCGCAGCTGGAATCCGACCACCTGCACGCCCTTGAGCAGCACCAGGTTGAGCGGGATCGCCGGGATCGTCCCCGACGCGAAGCCGATCACCACGAAGCGCCCGCCCCAGCGCACCCGCCGGAGGGCGACCTCGGAGAGATCGCCGCCTACCGGGTCGATGACCACGTCGGCCCCGTCGGGCACGAGCTCCTGGAGCGCGGCCCGAACGTCGTCGCTCCGATGGTCGATGAGGTTGACGGCACCGCATGCCTTCGCCGCCGCCAGCTTCTCCGGCGACGACGCCACCGCGGTCACCACCGCACCGAGGTGCGTGCCGAGCTGCACCGCAGCGAGACCGACCCCACCTCCGGCGCCGAGCACCACGAGCTGGTCTCCCGACCGCAGGTGACCGAAGGAGCGCAGCGCGTGCCACGCCGTGCGGTGGGCGACACCGAAGGCGGCGGCATCGGCGTCGCTCACCCCCGAGGGCACCACGCGGGCGTGGGCGGCGGCCACGACCGCCTCCTCCGCGAAGGCCCCCACCAGCCCACCCCCCGTGACCCGATCTCCGACGGCGAGCGTCGCGACGTCGTCGGCGACCTCGACCACCTCACCGGCGTACTCGCTGCCGGGCACGAACGGCGTCGGCACCGACACCTGGTACAGGTTGGCGATCAACAAGACGTCGGGGAAGTTCACGGCGGCCGCCCCGACGCGCACGCGGACCTGCCCGGCACCGAGCTCAGGGCTCGGGTGCTCCCCCACCCGTACCACCTCGGGCGGGCCGTACTCGTGGCAGACGGCCGCCCTCACCTCATCGACCCTTCCAGACCGGCGCCCGCTTCTCCACGAACGCCAGCGAGCCCTCCTTGGCGTCCTCGCTGTGCATCACGATCTGCTGCCAGTCCATCTGGCGCTCGGGCACCGCCGTCGGGTCGAGCGCCGAGAGCCAGAGCAGCTCCTTGGTCGCGGTCAGCCCGAGAGGCCCGTTGGCGGCGATGCGGCCAGCCAGCTCGAGGGCGCTGTCCATGACCTGCTCGGGAGGCACGACCCGGTTCACCAGGCCGAGGTCGTAGGCCCGCTCGGCGTCGATGTACTCACCGGTGAGGCCCAGCTCGAGGGCGATGGCGAGGGGGATGCGCGAACCCAGGGTGGTGCCGCCACCCCCGGCGAACAGCCCCCGCTTGACCTCGGGGATGCCGAACAGGGCCCGGTCGGACACGACCGACACGTCGCAGGCGAGCATCAGCTCGAAGCCGCCGGCGACGGCGGTGGCGTTGATGGCGCCGACGATGGGGATCTTCGCCTGGCCCGAGCCGAGGCGTTGGAACGCCCGGGTGCCCTCCATGGTGCCCTCGTCGGGAGGGCCCCCCTCGGCGAACTCGCGCAGGTCCATCCCCGAGCAGAACGCCTTGTCGCCGGTGCCGGTGAGCACGACCACCCGGGTGTCGGGGTCGTTCTCGGCGTCGATGATCGCTTGCCCGATCCCGCCGATCATCGCCCGGGTGAGCGAGTTGCGGCTCTCCGGTCGGTTCAGGCGCAGCACCACGACGTTGCCGCGCTGCTCGGTCACCAGATCGTCGTCGCTCATCGTCCGCACCTCATCATCAGTACCTCATCATCCGGTCCTCATCGCCCGTACGCCGTCGTCTCGGCCAGATCGGCCGCAGCTTTCATCGAGTCGAGCACGATCGGACCGAACGCGAGGAGCTTCTCGTCCGAGCCGGACCGCTGGAAGCCCTGCTCCAGCACGATGGCCAGCTTGAACTTGGCGAGGATCTCGTAATAGTCCATGTCGTCCACCTGACGGCCGGACACCTCGCTGTAGTGGGCGAGCAGCTCGCTCTTGCCCGGCATGCCGACCATGTCGACGTAGGAGGC
>DATDIY010000141.1:0-3290 GCA_036520815.1 Acidimicrobiales bacterium | reverse complement strand
TCCAGGGTCCGCCGATCGGGACGAACACGACCGGCCAGGAGGCCGAGGGTCCTCACTGCGTGAGCGGAGGCCACTGACCGACGGGGCACGGCAGGCGCGTCAGCGGCGGAGGGCCTGCCCGACGAAGGCCAGCTCCTCCGGGGTCTGGCGGCTCCAGAACCGGTCGTCGTGGCCACCTTCCGCGATGCCACCGGCAGGGGTCGGGTCGAGTGAGTCGCGGAACTCCCTGACGCGGTCGACGAAGGGGTCGGAGGCGCCGCAGTCGATCCGCAGCGGGATCCCGCGGAGCAGGTCCTGGCGGTCCCACATGTTGGTTGCGGCGAAGTCAGCGTCGTCGTCGAAGGTGGGGGCCTGCCACTCTCCCGGGTTCTTCCACAGCGCGGGGCTGGCCGCCACCACCCCGCTCACCCCGGTGTCGGGGAGGGTGGCGTAGTAGAGCGCGCCGTAGCCGCCGAGCGACACACCCCAGAGTGCGGGCCGCTCCACGTCGAGACCTCGACCGGCGAGGAGGGGGAGCAGCTCGGAGCGGATCATGGCCGGCGGGTCGTCGCCGTTGGCCCGGCGGTGCCAGTTGACGGCGTCGCCGCCGTCGACGCCCACGATCACGAACGGCGTCACCGTCGCGTCGGTCACCGCGCCGGCGAGGAACCGGTCGAGGTGCATGGCACCGGCCGCGTCGGTGTGGTGGCCGCTCCGACCGTGGAGGAAGACGCACACCGGCAGCGGATCGCCCGGTTCGGCCCCGGGCGGGTAGATGGCGGTCCAGCCCACCTCGGTGCCCCGAGCGGCCGAGTCGAATGCGCCGCTGACGACCGGGCCGGGCTCCACGTCGGGCGGTGCGAGGGCGGTGCCGCCTCGACCCAGCAGCTCGTCGAGGCGACCCTTGCCGGGCAGGGTGCCGGTCTCCACCAGGGCGACGCCGCCAGCGGCCACGGCGACCGCGCCGGCGCCGGCGCCGATCAGGAAGGTCCGGCGACTCACCCGCCGTCGATCCTCGGACCCCGTCGTCGCCTCGCTCACCTGTCCTCCCGCCGCCCGCCGCCGGCGACGCTACCAGCGGGTCCGGGCCGCACAGCGGCGCCGTTCCCGCCTGTTCGGGGCTCCGGGAGCGACGGATTCGGGTGCCCGAAGTCACGAAAGGGGACTGTTTCGGAATACCACTGTTTCGATAACATCGCCGGAGGTCGACGGCAGGCAGGGAAGGGCACGAGATGCACGACGCACGGATCCAGCAGCGCCGGTGGTGGGCCCTCGGGGTCCTGTGCCTGTGCCTGATCGTGATCGGCCTCGACAACACCATCCTCAACGTCGCCATCCCCGCCCTCGAGCGTGATCTCGACGCCACCACCAGCCAGCTGCAGTGGATCGTCGACGCCTACATCCTCGTGTTCGCCGGCCTGCTCCTCACCATGGGCAGCGTCGGCGACCGGTTCGGGCGCAAGGGCGCGCTGATGGTCGGACTGGCGATCTTCGGTACCGGCTCACTGCTCTCCGGGCTCGCCCAGACCGCCGTGCAGCTCACGGTGTTCCGAGCGGCGATGGGCATCGGGGCGGCCCTGATCATGCCGGCCACCCTCTCTCTGCTCACCACGGTGTTCCCCGATCCTCGCGAGCGCGGCCGCGCCATCGGCATCTGGGCGGCCGTCGCCGGCGCCAGCAGCGGGCTCGGACCGGTGCTCGGCGGCTGGCTCCTGCAGTACTTCTCGTGGCACGCGGTCTTCCTGATCAACGTGCCCGTGGTCATCCTCACCCTCGTCATCGGCTCCCGGCTGCTGCCGACCTCCCGGGATCCCGAAGCGCCCCGCCTCGACGTCGCCGGCTCGGGCCTGTCGATCGTGGGTCTGATGGTGCTGCTCTGGGCCGTCATCGAGGCGCCGATCAAGGGGTGGACCGACCCCACGGTGGTCGCCGCCCTCGCCATCGGCGCGGTCGTCATCCTCGGGTTCGTGCTCTGGGAGCGGGCCTCGAGCCACCCGATGCTCGATATCCGCTTCTTCAAGAACCCGCGGTTCACCGCGGCCAACGTGTCGATCACCTTCTTGTTCTTCGCCATGTTCGGCCAGATGTTCCTGGCCACCCAGTACCTGCAGTCGGTGCTCGGCTACAGCGCGCTCGAAGCGGGCGTGCGCCTCCTGCCCCTCTCGCTGCTGCTCCTGGTGGTCGCGCCGCTCGGGCCCCGGCTGGTCGAGTGGATCGGCACGAAGCTGGTCGTGGGCTTCGGCATGCTCGTCGGCGCCGTGGGCCTGGTGATCATCGCCACCGTGCCCGCCTCCGACGGTTACCTGCACCTGTTCCTCGGCTTCGCCATCGGCACCATCGGCATGGCCCTGTGCATGGCGCCGGCGACCGAGTCGATCATGGGCTCGCTCCCTCCGGGGAAGGCCGGCGTCGGCTCCGCCATGAACGACACCACCCGCCAGATGGGCGGCGCGCTCGGTGTGGCCGTGCTCGGTTCGATCTTCGCCAGCGTCTACCGGCCCGGCATCTCGGCCGAGCTCGACGGGCTGGGGCTGAGCGGCAGCCAGCTGGCCCAGGCCCAGAACTCCATCGGCGGGGCGCTCCAGGTCGCGTCCGAGCTGCCCGCCCAGGCCGGCGCCGCGGTGACCACGCTCGCCCGGGGGGCCTTCGTCGACGGCATGCAGGTCGCGCTCCTCGTCGGCGCTGGTGTCGTGCTGGTGGCCACGTTCGTCGTCTTCGCCTTCCTGCCGTCCCGGGCCGAGGACGCCCGAGAGGACGTGTCCGGCCCTCTCGACGGGTTGGCGTCGGCCACCTTCGCCGAGGCCGAGGGTCAACTCGAGCTCGCCACCTCCGAGCTCGCCGCCTCCGAGCTCGCCGCCTCCGAAGGCGACGGCTGGCGCTCCGTCGACGGGTCCCGATCGTCTCGCACTGCGGTCGGTGACGGCGTCGATGGTGAAACGTCGGACCGGGACCGCCGGAGCCGGGCGTGACGCCCACCGTGGCGAAGAACCGGCCCGGGCGCCAGCGGAGCCAGGCCGCCGACCAGGCCATCCTCGCCGCCACCCTCGAGGAGCTCGCCGTGGCCGGCTACGGCGGGCTCACCATGGCGGCGGTCATCGCCCGCTCGGGCGTGTCGTCGGCGACGCTCTACCGGCGCTGGCCGACCAAGCAGCAGCTGGTCGCCGCCGCCCTGGCGTCGCTGCACCAGGAGGTCGTCGACATCGACACCGGTTCGCTCGAGGGTGATCTGCTGGCCCTCGCCCGGGCCCTCGCTGATGCGATGTCGGTCGAGCGCTCCGACCTCACCGAGGACGTCGCCACCGAACTGCGCC
>DATDIY010000140.1:0-7513 GCA_036520815.1 Acidimicrobiales bacterium | reverse complement strand
GCCGGCGGCCCCGCTCACCACGTTCGTCGCCACCGTCGTGCCGTTCATGGCCACGTTGAAGGTCTGGCTGGCGTTGTCCTCCCATGTGTAGAGGCTGACCTTGTAGGTCCCGTTGGGGATGGCCGTCATCGACACCTGGGCCGGCGTGGCGCCGTACCCGAACGCCGAGCACCGCAGCATCGTCGCGGTGGCGGTGTCGGTGGCCGGAATCAGGGGGACGCCCTGGTTGCAGAACGAGTACGGCCCCGCGGTGACGTTGGGGGCGGTGGTGCCCGCCTCGAACGCCACCCCGCCGACGGTCAGGGCCGGACCGTTCAGGTTGATCGCCCGATAGACGGTGTCGGCTGCGGTGGCCGTGGAGGCCGTCACCACGACCGCCGATGCGAGCAGCAGAGCGACGAGCGCGAATGCCGTGCTCGTCCGTCGCCATGCCCTCTGCAGCTGCGGTCGCATGGCTTGCCGCCCTCGGGGAAGTCGAACGCTGTAAGTGGTAACAGCCGTGGCAGTCCGGCGCAAACGACACCGCCGGGATCAGCCGGTGACCGCCAGGTCGTACACGCGACGGCGCGACACCCCGAGCCGGGTCGCCACTGCGCTCACGGCGTCGCGAGTCGTCGACCCGTCGGCCCGGGCCGCCGCCAACGCCACTCGGATGGCTTCGTCGTCGGCCTCTGGTGGCTCGGGGGCACCGTCGAGCACAACGACGTACTCGCCGCGCGGCTCGACGACGGCGGTGCGCTCCACGGCGGATGCCAGGCTCCCTCGCCAGACCTCCTCGTGGAGCTTCGTGAGCTCCCGGGCCAGCACCACTCGGCGGGTCGGGCCACACACCTCGACCAGGTCGGCCAGCGTGCGAGCCAGTCGGTGCGGCGCCTCGTAGAGCACGATGGTGCGCCGCTCGCCGGCGAGCACGGCCAGCCTCTCCGACCGCCCCGAACCCTTCCGAGGGAGGAAGCCCTCGAACACGAACCGTCCGGCCGGCAACCCACTGGCGACCAGACCGGCGAGCGCGGCCGACGGACCGGGCACGACCTCGACACGGTGTCCCGCCGCCGACGCCGCCGCCACCAGTCGCTCGCCGGGATCGGAGATGCCGGGCATCCCGGCGTCGCTCACCACCACGACGCGCTGGCCCCGGTCGAGCCGGGCCAACACCTCGCGCACCGCCCGCTGCTCGGTGTGGTCGTTCACCACCAGCATGGGCGGCGCGGCCACGCCGAGATGAGCGAACAGGCGCCCGGTCCGGCGAGTGTCCTCGCAGGCCACGGCATCAGCGTCGGCGAGCTCCTCGGCGGCGCGCGGCGAGAGGTCCCCGAGGTTCCCGATGGGCGTTCCCACCAGCACCAAGGCGGCGCTCACCGCAGCTCCACGATGTCGCCGACGCCCAGCTCCCACCCGGCGAACGCCCCGGCCTCGGTCTCGATCACGGCGCTGGCTCGCCACACCGGACGACCGAGCCGGTTGGGCCGCATCGTGCAGAGGCGCACGATGCGAAGGTCGGCGTCGACGTGGGCCACGTCGATCGCGAAGCGCATGCCGAACGTGTGCACCGACCGGGCCGGGCGCAGGAGCATGGCCCCCTCGATGCCGTCGCGACCGAGCAGGCCCCGCCCGCGGCCCCGACGCGTGTCGGGCACCTCGAGGGTCGCCAGCACCCGATCGTCGTGGACCAGCCACCGCACCGGCGGGCTCGACGGTTCGGGCATGGGCGAATGCTACGGGTGGCCGGATGACCTGGCAGGTCAGACGTTGAACCGGAACTCGACCACGTCGCCATCGGCCATGACGTAGTCCTTCCCCTCGACCCGCAACGTGCCGAGGTCGCGAGCCTTCGACCACGAGCCGGCCGCCAGCAGGTCGTCCCAGTGGATGACCTCGGCCCGGATGAAGCCCCGCTCGAAGTCGGTGTGGATCACGCCAGCGCAGCGAGGCGCCTTCGAGCCGGCCCGGAAGGTCCACGCCCGAGATTCCTTCTCGCCGGTGGTGAAGAAGGTGCGCAGGCCGAGCATCTGGTAGGCGGCGTGCAGGAAGCGGGGCAGCGCCCCCTCCCCCAGGCCCAGGCCCTCGAGCATCTCCGCCCGCTCGTCCTGGTCGAGCTGCGCCGCTTCGGCCTCGAGCTGGACGCACATGCCGACGACCTCGCCGTGGCCACCGAGCTCGGCCACCACCGGCGCCGCCAGCTCGTCGACGCGATCGAGGTCGTCCTCACCCACGTTCACGATCGCCAGCACGGGCTTGTTGGTCAGCAGGAAGTAGCTACGGATCAGCTCACGCGATTCCTCGTCGAGATCGCTGCGGTACAGCGGCGTGCCGTCGGCCAGCAGTTCGTGGGCCCTGCCCAACGCCGCCACCTCGTCGGCGATCGACTTGTCCTGCTTGGCCGCCTTGCGTCGCTTGTCGATCTGGTTCTCGACCGTCTCGAGGTCGGCAAGGGCGAGCTCGGTCTCGACGATCCGCAGGTGCTCGAGCGGATCGGCCGGGCCCGGGACGTCGTGATCGACGAACGCCCGCAGCACGAACACGATGGCGTCGGCCTCGCGGATGTTGGCCAGGAACTTGTTGCCCAGCCCTTCGCCCGTGCTGGCGCCCTCGACCAGGCCGCCGATGTCGACGAACTGGACGGTGGCGGGGATGACGTTCTTCGACGCGCTCATCTCGGCCAGCTGGTCGAGGCGGGTGTCGAGCACCTTCGCCATCCCGACGTTGGGCTCCTTGGTGGCGAACGCGTAGGGCGCGGCCAGGGCGCTCCCACCGGAGAGTGCGTTGTACAGCGAGGACTTCCCCGCGTTGGGGAGACCGACGAATCCGAAGCGTTCCATCGGGCGGGCAGGGTAGCTGTCGCAGGGCGTCGCTAGGTTCGGCCCGCCCCTTCTCCCGTCACCACTCCCGATTCGAGGAGGGGCCCGTGTGCCCTGCCCTGACGCCCGTCGGCGGTCTCGATCTCCGCCATGCCGTGCTCGTCGTGCTCGATCGACGCTTCGGCCTACCCAGGACCGTCGAGCAGATTCTGGAAGACCTCGCCGACGCAGGCCTTCGTCCCGACGCCGACCGTCCTGGGAAGGCTCTGGCTGACGCAGTGCGATGGGAGATACGGCGAGGTCGGATCGAGCGGGCCGGCTGGGGCGTCTACCGACTCGGACGCGTGCCGGACTCGACGATGTGGAGAGCTCGTCGCCGCATGCGCGCCGCCCAGGAGACGTCCGTGGCCCTTCGACGCGTCGACCACATCGGTTGACCAGCGTCTCGTCGTCGGGGACGCGCCCGGGTCCTTCGGCACCGGGTGTGCTCCGGTTTCACGTCAGAGCGAATTCGCTCGCCACCACGCGACCAGAACGAGCGCCACCCTGAGTGCCGACGAGCGAATTCGCTCCGAGGTGAAATCAAGGGGCAGCGCTTGGCCACCCTCGTCGCACCAGTCAGAGGAACCGCCCCGCTGGTCGGCTACTCGCCTGGCGCTCGAGGCGGGTAGACAGGGCGCGTGGACCACCGCCAGCTCGCCCGCATCCTCGCCGCCGCCCGTGTCGCCATCGGCGCCGCCTTCCTCGTCGCCCCCGACCTGGCCGGTCGGCGGTGGATCGGCGCCGTCGCCGGCGACCCACGGGTGAAGCTGGCCATGCGCGGCCTCGGCGCCCGCGACCTCGCCTTCGGTCTCGGCGCCCTGCGTGCCCTCGACCGGGGCGAGCCGGTGGCCGGCTGGCTGCAGCTCGGCGCGGTCGGCGACCTGTCCGACGCCGCCTCCGGCGTTCTCGCCGCCCGCCGAATCGGGTTCGTCCGAGCGCTCGGCACGGTGGTCACCGCCGGCGGCGCGGCCGCGACCGGGCTGTTCCTGGCCAACCACGTCGACGAGGACGCGCCGTCCGTCTGACCCGACGAACGCCCTCGGCTACTGCGGCACCGACGTCCGGTGCTTGGCCTCGACCAGCGTGATGGACATCGTGTGCTCGGGGAACTCCGCGGCGGCGACCGGGGTGGCCACCTCCTCGACCGTCGGCCCGATCTCGTTGGCCACCACCTGCAGGGCGTCGAGGTCGAAGCCGTAGAGCGCGGCCGCGTTCTCCGAGGTCATCTTGCGTACCTCGTCCTCGGCCACATCGGCGAACAGGGCTCGCAACCCCAGGCGGGTGTGGGGGAACAGGCCCTCGTGGTGCGGGTAGTCGGCGCCCCACATGAGCCGGTCGACCCCGAGGGTGTGGCGGGCCTGCACGTCGTGGCTGATCATCAATGACGTGCCCAGATGCACGTTGCGCTCGAAGTACTCGTGGGCCGTGAGGCTGAGCGCTTGCACGGCGCGGTGGTGGGTGGGGTACGCGGAGCCTCCCTTGGTGGAGCCCATCTGCGCCTCGACGTCGAGCTGGAACAGCTCGCGCTCGACCCACCCGCAGTTGGTCTCGGTGAACACGAACTGCAGCTCCGGGAACCGTTCGAACACGCCCCCGAAGATGAGGTGGCCGAGGCCTCGCTGGAAGAACAGGTAGGTCTCGTGGCCGCCCAGCGCAGCGGCCGCCGGGCCCGCTTCCTCCGATTCGGGCACACCCACGGCGATCGCGTGGCGGTGCACCGGCATGCCGAGCTCCTGGCACACCGCCCAGAACGGATCGAGACGCGGCTCGAACAGGTTGACCAGCTGGCACATGTGGTCAGCCGGGATGAGGACGCCCTTGAGGCCGTGCTCGTGGGCCCATCGGACCTCGGCCACGGTCTCGTCGATGTCGTTGAGGAACACCTGTGCCAACCCCGCCCGGCGCTCGGGCGCCAGCCCGCAGAAGTCGGCCAGCCACCGGTTGTGGGCCTTCACCCCGGCCTGGCGGAGCCGGTACTCCTCGGCGTTGCGCGGCGCCCAGGCCGAGATGACCGCAGCCGGGTAGAACGGCGGCACCGTGTTGGGCAGCACCACCTCACCGGCGATGCCCTGGTCGTTGAGGTGCTCGAGGCGCTTGTCGCTGTCCCAGTTGTAGGGCGACAGGAACGATGCCTGACCGATGCGGATGAACTCGTCATCGGTGTCGACGAGCTCCTTGTCGTACTCGGCCCACGGCTCGGAGAAGTCCTCGACCCACGCGTCGAACTCCTCGTGGAACGCCCGCTCGAGGTATGGCCGGTAGTCCCGCAGATCCGCCCCGGCGTGACCGTCGGACGAGATCAGGACGTACGGACGAGATGCGGGTTCCGCCATTGTTCCCCCCGGAGTCGGCGCAACTTCGATGTCGCGGTGTCTACCCAGCTGATGGTCTCGGGTCAAGGGCCGGACCGCCCGGTTACCAAGTCACGGCTCCCGCCGGACACCCACTAGGGTGAGCGCCCGCCTGGCGGCGTGGCCGAGTGGCTGAGGCAAGGGCCTGCAAAGCCCTGTACGCCGGTTCGATTCCGGCCGCCGCCTCCACGGATCCTGACCTGGCCCAAAGCCAGGTCAGGTCCCGTTTTGGGCGAACCTCAGGACTTGACGACGAGCTCCAGGTCCTTCTCGACCATCGCGCTCAGCTCGTCGAGCTTCTCGTCGCCCTCGGCCGGCTTGTGGTAGCCCCCGCGGGCCTGGAAGTTCTCGATCAGGTCCGTGCGGATGTACGAGGGATCAGTGCCGTTGATCTCCTCGATGGTGGGCCCGATGCGGCGGGCGATCTCGGCCAGGCGGTTGCGGTCGAGGCCGAAGAACCGGATGCCGTTCTCCCCCATCATCTTGCGGACCTCGTCGTCGGGCACGCCGTAGAACAGGTCCTGGAGCCACTCGCGGGTGTGGGGCCAGGTGCTCTCCGGATGCGGGTAGTCGCGTCCGAACAGGATGTTGTCGACACCCACCCTGTAGCGCTGGTCGTCGGAGGCCTCGACCTTGTGCATGAAAGAGGCGCCAACGAGGCAGTTGGTGTGCCAGTACTCGCTCGGCTTGCGGGTGGTGGGCAGCTCGTCGCGACGGCTCTCGAAGACGCTGTCGAGGTAGTCGAGCGTCTCCGGGAGCCAGTCCTGGCGGATCTCGGTGAGCATGAGGCGCAGGTCCGGGTGGCGGTCGAAGACGCCGCCCAGCGTGAACTGCCACAGCGGCCGCCGGGAGTCGATGTTGCGGTTCACCCACCAGGTGAAGAAGTCGGCCGACTCGGGCCGAACGGCGTCAGCGTGCTCGAGCATCTTCATCATGTCGGTGCTGCCCGAGGCCTCGGCCGCGGCGTCGTAGATGTCCTGGATGACCTGGAACACCTGACCGTGCTCGGTGCCGTACCCGGCGTGCACGACGATGGCGATGTTGCGCTCGACGCATGCCCGCCAGTACGGGTCCCAGTTGGGATCGAACAGGGGCGGGAGGCCGGGGTGGGTGAGGTAGTGGGGGCCGTAGGTTGCGACGAAGCCGTGGTCGGCGATCCAGTGGATCTCGGCGACGGCGGCGTCGATGTCGATGCAGGGGCCGACAGCAGCGGTGAGCAGGAAGCGGTCGGTGGCAAAGCCGAACGCGTCGGCCGCCCACCGGTTCCACGCCTTGGCGCCCGCCTCCCACGCCTCCATCGGATAGGCCCGGTTGGTGCCGTTGTGGAAGAGATCGCCCAGGCGCGAGTCGCCGTGGAAGATCAGCTCGGCGGCCACGCCTTCGCGATCCATGTCGGCCATGCGCAGGACGGGGTCGTAGAGGCCGTCCCAGCCCGTGCGATGGATCTGGCGGTGCTCCTCCAGCGGCGCCAGCGCCTGCTTGCGAGCGCTCAGCAGCGCGATCGACACCGGGTAGATCTCGTTGTCCTTCTGAAGGCTCGGGATCAGGTCGTGGAACTTCGGATCGAGGTACTCGGCCCAGAGCTCCTTCGGGACCCCGGCGTGGCTGTCGGACGAGACGACGATCAGGCGATCTTCCACGGCATTCCCCTTCGTTCCGGGCGGGTCGCCCTCGGTTCTTACAGCATAAGAATGCCAGTTTCGGACCCGGGCCGGCAACGTCGGGGCGGCGCGTCGCGGATCACCCGGCCTTGACGAAGGTCGCCCTGGGGTCCGGCATGATGATCGTGGTCGGGAACGCGGTCGGATCCCCGACGGTGCTCGTGTCGTAGCCGATGATCGAGGCCCCGAACAGGAGGAAGATGCTGAGGGCGTCCTCAGCGACGGCCTTCTGCTCGATCCTGTGCCAGATCTCGACGGCCTCGTCGCTCGAATCGCTCACACCGTTCAGCTCGGTCTGGAGCGCGTTGAGCTCGTCGTCGTCGTAGCCACAGGTGTTCCCGACGGACTCGCCGGTCCACTGCAGCAGCTTCAGCCGCCCCGGAGACATCGTGGGCACCGCACCGAAGCCCGGCTTTCTCGCCTCGAGGAAGTCGGCCACGTAGCTGGGGGCGGGGACGAGGTTGACGGTGACCCCGATCTCGTCGAGCTGCTGCTGCATGATCTGGGTGACCTCGGGCATGCTGCCGCTCTGGATCACGTAGATGTCGGTCGTGAACCCGTCCGGGTAGCCGGCGTCGGCCAGGAGCTGCTTGGCCGCGTCGGGGTCGTAGGCGATCGACTCGTCCACCGAGGGATCGTGGAACCGGTGTCCGTCGGGCCA
>DATDIY010000139.1:0-4225 GCA_036520815.1 Acidimicrobiales bacterium | reverse complement strand
GTTCGGTCGACGTCTCGATCGCCTGCTGGCCGTGGGGCGCCTACCTCGGTGAGGACGCCGTCACCAAGGGCGTGCGCATGAAGATCTCCTCGTGGACCCGCCACGACCACAACACGATGCCGCCGGCCGCCAAGACCACTGGCAACTACGTGAACTCGTCGCTCGCCAAGGTCGAGGCCCTCAAGGCCGGCTACGACGAGGCGATCATGCTCAGCCCGCAGGGCTTCGTCAGCGAGTGCACCGGCGAGAACATCTTCGCGGCGCGCGATGGCGTGCTAATCACCCCGCCGGTCGCTGCCGGCGCGCTCGAGGGCATCACCCAGGACAGCGTGATCGCCATCGCCAGGGATCTCGGCTTCGACATCCGCTTCGACTACCTCACCCGCAGCGATCTCTACGTCTGCGAGGAGATGTTCGTGTGCGGCACCGCCGCCGAGGTCTCGGCGGTCAACTCCGTCGACGACCGCTCGATCCCGTGCCCCGGCCCGATGACCTCGGCCATCGCCGCCGAGTACGCCAAGGCCGTCCGGGGCCAGGTCGACCGCTACAAGGACTGGCTGGAGCATGTCCACTGATCCGACGCCCCCGGGCGTAGCGACAGTGCCGGGCCTCCCGGCCGCGGTCGACATCTTCGACACGACGTTGCGCGACGGCGCCCAGTTCGAGGGCATCTCGCTGACCGTCGACGACAAGCTGCGTGTCGCCGAGCAGCTCGACTGGCTCGGCGTCCGCTGGATCGAGGGCGGTTACCCGCAGGCCAACCCGAAGGACGAGGAGTTCTTCCGTCGGGCGCCCCAGGAGCTCACGTTGACCAACGCCGAACTGGTCGCCTTCGGGTCGACCCGTCGCCCGGCCGGGAAGGTCGACGTCGATCCCACGCTCGCCGCCCTGATCTCGGCGGGCACTTCGACGGCGTGCATCGTCGGCAAGAGCTGGGACTTCCACGTCACCGACGCCCTGCGCACGACCCTCGACGAGGGCGTCGCCATGGTGGGGGAGTCGGTCGCCTTCCTGAAGAGCGAGGGCCTGCGGGTCTTCTTCGATGCCGAGCACTTCTTCGACGGGTACCGCGCCAACGCCGAGTTCGCCCTGCGCGTCGTGGAGGCCGCCGTCGTGAACGGGGCCGACGCGGTCGTGCTCTGCGACACCAACGGGGGGTCTCTGCCTCACGACGTGCAACGCGTCACCGGCGAGGTCACCGCCTTCGTGGGCAGCGGCTCCGCGGTCGGCATCCACACCCAGAACGACTCCGGGTGCGCGGTCGCCAACTCGGTGGCCGCCGTGCTCGGGGGCGCCACCCAGGTGCAGGGCACGGTCAACGGCTACGGCGAGCGCACCGGCAACGCCAACCTCATGACCGTCATCCCCGACCTCACCCTGAAGCTCGGGGTGGCGACCCTCCCCGAGGGCCACCTCGAGCGGCTCACCGTGGTCAGCCACCGCGTCGCCGAGCTGGTGAACCTGCCGCCGCACTCGGCGGACCCGTTCGTCGGGGTGTCGGCCTTCGCTCACAAGGGGGGCCTGCACACCTCGGCGCTCGGCCGGGCCGGCAGCGCCACCTACGAGCACATCGACCCCTCCCTGGTGGGCAACCACACCCGGGTGCTCGTCTCCGACCTCGGAGGTCGAGCCGGGATGTCGATGAAGGCGGCCGAGTTCGGCGTCGAGCTCGACGACCGCGGCGCCGCCGCGCTCTCCGAGGACCTCAAGCAGCTCGAAGCCGAGGGCTGGCTGTTCGAGGCCGCCGACGCCTCACTCGAGCTGCGCATGCGGCGCGCCGCCGGCTGGGAGCAGGAGTTCTTCGAGGTCGAGGCCTACCGGGTCACCAGCTACCACCGCGAGGGTCCGGTCATGCCCACCGGCGAGGTGGAGATCACGGTGGAGGCCACCGTCAAGGTGTGGATCGACGGGGAGCGGATCGCCGCGGTCGGCGAGGGCAACGGCCCGGTCAACGCCCTCGACGCCGCCGTCCGGAAGGCCCTGGCCGACCGGTATCCGGCGCTGTCTCGGATCCACCTCACCGACTTCAAGGTGCGCGTCGTCGACGGCGGGGCCGCCACCGGTGCCGTGGTGCGGGTGCTGATCGACTCCACCGACGGCGAGGCCGTGTGGACCACCGTCGGAGTGCACAGCAACGTCATCGAGGCGTCGTGGGAGGCCCTCATGGACTCGCTCCTCTACGGGCTCCTGCGAGCCGAGCAGTAGATTCACGCCGTGGCTGCCCCCGACTACGTCCCCAAGCCGACCGACGAGAAGCCCAGGGTCTACACGTCGCCGCCGCGTCGGCCCGACTCGTGGCTGGCCGATCGTCCCGCCGAGATCCAGGGCCTGCAGCCGGAAGGTCCCGGCCTCGGGGTCCAGGGGCCCGACCAGGGGTACGCGCTCAAGCTGGCCCGGCAGTTCGAGGGGAAGCTGGTGCTCACCGGCGGGGAGTCCGCCGAGGACGCCGTCGCCGGCTGCATGGCCATCGCCACCCGGCGGGCCTCGCTCTACGGGCGGGCGCCCGTGATCCACGACCTGACTCTTGCCCTGAACCTTTGGGGCTTCCTCTCGGACGCTGCTCCCGAGCTGGTCGCGCTGCGCAAGGAGCGTTTCGCCGGCGTGGCGAGCCCGCACCACTACACCGAGTGCCGGGCCATCGTCGACAGCGTCCCGGAGAACGTGCTGCGCATGACCCCCAAGCAGGTCGAGGCGCTCGTCGCCAAGGACCCGACCGGGTTGATCATCACTCCCGAGCCCACCGCGTAGCTCCGGTCGGGTGCCCCGGGGCCAGAGCACCCACGACGGTACGATCGCCGGGTGACCCCCGCTCCCGTCCGCGTCCGCTTCGCGCCGTCGCCCACCGGCTACCTCCACATCGGCGGCGCCCGCACGGCGCTGTTCAACTGGCTGTTCGCCCGCCAGCAGGGCGGCCAGTTCGTGCTGCGGATCGAGGACACTGACACCGAGCGCTCGCGGCCCGAGCTGATCGACGTCATCTTCCAGGCCCTCGAGTGGCTCGGCCTCGACTGGGACGGCGCCCCTGTGCACCAGTCCCAGCGGTCCGAGCTCTATTCGTCGGCCATCGAGAAGCTCCTCGCCGACGGGTCCGCCTACTGGTGCGAGTGCACGCCCGATGCGGTGAAGGCCCGGGCCGCGGTGCGCGGGGGCCCTCCCGGCTACGACGGCTTCTGTCGCGATCGCGGGCTCGGCCCGGGGGAGGGACACGTCGTCCGGTTCCGGGTGCCCGACGAGGGCACGACTGCCTTCGACGACGTCATCCGGGGGCACGTCAGCTTCGAGAACGCCAACCTCGAGGACTTCGTGATCCAGCGGTCGAACGGCACGCCGATGTTCCATCTGGCCAACGCCGTGGATGACGCCGACCAGGGGATCACCCACGTCGTCCGGGGCGAAGACCTCATCAACGTCACCCCCAAGGTGCTGCTGATCCGCGATGCGCTCCACGCCGCAGGGGAGCTGACGTTCGCCCACCTGCCGCTGATCGTGAACGAGAAGCGCCAGAAGCTCTCGAAGCGCCGCGACGACGTGTCGGTCGGCGACTACATCGATCGCGGCTACCTCGCCGAGGCGATGGTCAACTACCTCGCCACCCTCGGCTGGGGTGCTCCCGACGGCATCGAGATCCGGCCCCTCCCCGAGATCGTGGAGCTCTTCCGTCTCTCCGACGTCGGCTCGTCGGGGGCCTTCTTCGACGTCAAGAAGCTGCAGCACTTCAACGGCGAGTACATCCGCAACCTCTCCGTGCCGCAGTTCGTCAGCAGCTCCACCCGCTGGCTCTTCGACGACCCGCCCTGGCCGCCTGACCGCTTCGACGTCGCCACCTTCGAGGTGCTGGCCCCGCTGGTGCAGGAGCGGGTGAAGCTGCTCTCGGAGGTGCCCGGCTATGTCGACTTCGTCTTCGCTCCGGAGCCCACGATCGACGACGCCTCGTGGCAGAAGGTCATGGTGAAGGGCGGCGAGCTCGCCACCGCCGTGCTCGACCACGCGGCGGGTGCGTTCGAGGTCTGTGAGTGGGACGCGGCGTCGCTCGAAGCGGCACTGTTCGCCTACGCCGAGGAGCACGACGTCGCACGCGGGAAGGTGCAGGCCCCCGTACGGGTGGCGGTGACCGGCCGCTCGGTCGGCCCGCCGCTCTTCGAGTCCCTCGAGGTCCTCGGTCGCGACGAGACCCTCCGCCGGGTCCGGGACGCCCGCGCCCGTCTCTGACGAGGTCGACCACGTG
>DATDIY010000138.1:0-8308 GCA_036520815.1 Acidimicrobiales bacterium | reverse complement strand
CGGTCATGTCACCGCTGCCGCCGAGCGAGGTGAACCGCACCCCGTCGGGGATCGGGAGCGCTCGCATGTCGGCCAGCACGTCGGAGGTCTCCGACAGCTGAGAGATCGCCGGGAGCCGATCGTCGAGCACCGCGATCGGGCCCTTGCCCCGGATGGTGTCGAGGATCAGATCGCCGCCCGGCGACTGACCGGTCGCCACCACGGCCGTCGCCATGGGAGCGCCCTGGTGGGGCGACCCGATGGTGACGAGGTTCTCGACATCGTCGGGCAGGCGACCATCCCGGCCCGCCTCCACCACCCCGAGCCGGGCGACCACCCCGCCCTGGGAGTGGGCCAGCACGTCGATCGGCACCCCCGGCTCGGCGGCCGCCACCTGCTCGAGCAGGTCGCCGAGGCGATCGGCCGACACCGACAGGGACTGTTGGCTGTCGGTGCCGGAGAACTCGCGCACCGGGATGTCGGCGAGGCCGGGATCGGCCTCCGCGAAAGAGGACGCGTCGGATCCCTGACCGACCGCCGTGCGCAGCGGCGGCGCGGGAGCTCCCGGACCCGATGCCTGTCCGCCCGTGTAGGAGTAGCGCACCACGTCGGACGGCTCGTAGCCGAGCTCGGCGGTGTCGATCTCCCACGCCGAGTTGCTGTTGCTGTCGGTCCCGAGGCCGCTCACCACCACGGCGATCCGGCGCTCATCTGGCTCCGGCATCGGTGCCGAGCCCGAGGAGCAGTTCTGCTGCTGGTCGTGCCAGCGCTTCGTCGCCACGATGACCCGGCCGGCTCGCGTCAGCGGGTTCGCTTCGTTGGCGTAGTGCACCGCCACCTCGAGGGTCTCGACCGCCTGCGCACCGGCGGTCTTCAATAACTCGATCGTGGCGAACCTCATGTCGAGGATGCCGGCGCCCAGCATTCGACGCTCGGTCAGGCGGTCGAGCCCCTCTTCGGCGCCCGGCACCAGTCGGACGCCGGGTTCGAGGAGACCGGCGAGCAGCGCCTCGGGATCGAGGTACGTGCCGTCGCGGGTGCGGACACCGAAGTGGAAAGCGCCACGGGTGAGCCCGACGACGTCGCCGGCGCGGACCGTCTGACCCTCCCTCACCCGGACCTCGGCGAGGTAGGAGTACGTCGTCCGCAGGCCGTCGGCGTGCTCCACGCTCACGTAGAGCGGACCGGCGATGGCCCCGGCGAACACGACCCTTCCGTCGCCCGCGGCGGCCACCGGGGTCGACGGCGGCGTGGCGTAGTCGATGCCCCGGTTGCCCCGCATCCATGGCTTCTCGGGCGGGTCGAAGCGGTCGACGATCGGGCCTGGCACCGGAGCGCGGTACTCGACGACCGCGACGTCGTCGGCGGCGGACGCGGGAGCGACGGTGGTGGACAACAACCCGGCCACGACGAGCAGGACGAGGACGAGGGTTCGGTGGGGCACGGGGCCTCCCCTGGGCGCGACGGCGTCTCAGGGGGAAGGCAGGACCGGGCCCGGCGTGCCGGGACCACTCAGGAGCGCGGGCCGTTCAGGACCGAGGGGCGGGGCCGTGGCCCCGGATGGCGCAGAGGGCCGGCGTCAGACCGGTTCGCGCTCGGACGCCGCCAGCCGGGACCGCAACTGCAGCACGGCCTTGGTGTGGATCTGGCACACCCGGCTCTCGGTGACGCCCAGGACCCGGCCGATCTCGGCCAGGGTGAGACCCTCGTAGTAGTAGAGGGTGAGGACCAGCTTCTCGCGCTCGGGCATGCCGTTGACCGCCTCGGCGAGGATCTGCTTCATCTCCTCGACCTCGAACACCGCCACCGGCCCGTCACGGACGTCGGCGACGGTGTCGCCGAGGGTCATCGACTCGCCCCGCTCGCCACCGCCGAGCATCTCGTCGAGGGCGGCGAGGCCGATGAACGAGATCTGGGACAGCGTCGACTGGAGCTGGTCGTCGGTGAGGTCGAGCTCGACCGCGATCTCCTGCTCGGTCGGCGAGCGGCGCAGCTCGTTCTCGAGCTTGGCGTAGGCCTGCTCGAGGGCCCGGGCCTTGGCCCGCACCGAGCGGGGCACCCAGTCGATCGAGCGCAGCTCGTCGAGGATGGCACCGCGGATGCGGGCGATGGCGTAGGTCTCGAACTTGTAGCCACGCTCCGGATCGAACTTCTCGATGGCGTCGATCAACCCGAACATGCCGTAGGAGACGAGGTCGGCCTGCTCGACGTTGTGGGGCAGACCGACGGCGACGCGGCTGGCCACGTACTTGACGAGCGGCGCGTAGATGAGGATCAGCCGGTCACGGTCGGCGCGCTCGCCGGTGGACTTGTACTCGGCCCACAGGGCGTCGGTCTGTGCTGCCTGGTCCTCCACGTGCCCTACCGTCCGTCCGTTCTCCCGCTCAAGAAACCCGGTATCCGCGCCGATGCAGAGGGTCAGGCACGGGGATGTGTCGCGTCCAGCACTGTGCGGAGACGCTGCTTGCTCACGTGAGTGTAGTGCTGCGTCGTCGACAAATCCGCATGTCCGAGCATCTCCTGCACCGAGCGCAGGTCGGCACCCCCGTCGAGCAGGTGGGTGGCGAAGGTGTGACGCAGCGCGTGCGGGTGCGTCGGCGACGGCGCGCGGCGATCGAGAAGCCGGTGCACGTCGCGTGGACCGAGCCGTCGACCCCGCCGGTTCAGGAAGACCGCGTCGGGCGGTGACTCGGTGTCGGCGAGCTCGCGCCGTCCGTGGTCGAGCCACTGAGAGAGTGCGTCGCAGGCGGGCGGACTGAGCGGCACGACCCGCTGCTTGGAGCCCTTTCCCCAGACCGTCACCCGGCGCCGGTCGAGGTCGAGGTCGTCGGGTCGCAGGCCGCACACCTCCGACACGCGCAGACCGCTGCCGTAGAGCAGCTCCAACACGGCGTCGTCGCGGCAGCGGATGGCGGGAGGGTCGTCGGCCGTCGTCGCCGGAGGGTCGTCGAGCACAGCCGTGACCTCGTCGTCGCGCAGGACCCGAGGCAACCGACCGCTGCCGCCCGGCACGCTCAGCCCCGCCGCCGGGTCGGCGGGGAGGCGACCGGTGCGGGCCAGCCAGGCGAAGTAGCGGCGCACCGATGACGCCTTGCGGGCGACGCTGCGACGGGCCAGCCCCCTCGTGGTGAGGTGGGCGACGTAGCGACGCAGGGCGGTGCGGTTGATGCCGGCCGGGGTGTGCACTCCGAGGCGGGCGGCCCACTCGACGAAGCCGTCGAGGTCGCTGCGGTAGGCCCGCACCGTGGCCGGGGCCGCCGAGGTGAGCGAGGCGACGAACTCGTCGAGTGCCCAAGCGGCAGCGTCGGTCACCGCCGGGACTGTAGCCGCGCGACCGTTCGATCCGGCGGTGGCTGGACACGACACAGGAGGGTTCGGGGCTCATCGCCGAGTGCCCTCGCGGCCGACGCGCTCGACCCATCCGGAGCGCCGGGCGACCCATCCGGCCGCCTCGAGCTCCTCGAGAGCGAGGGCGACCCGACCGAGGTCGAGACCGGTGGCGAGCACCAGCTGCTCGACCGGGGTGGGAGCCCACGGCACCTGCTCGAGCACGGCGGCGGCATCAGCCTCCGGGACCGAACGGCGCTCGGCCGCGGGCCGGGGCCGCTCGGACTCACGGCCGAGAGCGAGCAGCACGTCGGCGGCGTCGCGGGCCGGAGGGCAGCCGTCGAACAGCAGCTGGTTGGTGCCGTCGGAGCTGGCGGCGGTCACCGGACCGGGCACGCTCAGCACCGGAACCCCGCGCCGGGCGGCCTCGAGGGCGGTGCCCATGGCCCCTCCGGTGGCCTGGGACTCGACGACCACGACGACGTCGGCGAGCGTCGCGATCAGGCGGTTCCGGGCGGGGAACTGCCAGGGCGCCGCCGGCGCGCCGAGCGGATACTCGCTCAGCACCACCCCGACCTTGGTGACCTGGCGCCACAGGGGCCCGTGCTCGCGGGGATAGATGTGATCGAGCCCGCTGCCCACCACCGCGATGGGCGGTGCGCCGTCGGCGGCGAGGGCTCCCGCATGGGCGGCGCCGTCGATGCCGAGGGCCAGGCCCGACACGATGGCGACGCCGGCCTCGGCGAGCTCGCGTCCCAGCCCCTCCGCCACGTCGCGCCCGTACCGGGTCGCCCGCCGAGTACCGACGATGGCGACACGAGCACCGGCCAGGTGGTCGAGGTCGCCCTGCCAGAAGACCACCGACGGGGGGTCATCGTCGGCGTCGAGCGCAGCGGGGAAGGCAGCCGACCCCCGGACGGCGACCCCGATGCCGGCATCGAGGTGCCGATGCCAGTACGTCTCCGGATCGATCGCCGCTGCGGCGCGGCTCCACGCCTGCACGACGGCGTCGGGACGGTCACGGCCCGGGTGGAGGACCAGGGCGTGCTCGACGGTGCCCGCCAGCACTGCGGCCCAGGCCCCCGCCGGGCCGTAGCGATCGAGCAGGGCACGCAGTCGGGCCGGGCCGACCCGAGGCAGCCGGGCCAGGGCGACGACGTAGGCCTCAGGGGGCAGGTCCATCTCACGCCACCCGGTGGCCGGCCACGAAGCTCGGCTCGCTGCGGAGGTGGAACGCGCCGGCGACGTGCTCGGCCCGGAGGGGTCCGTCGTGGCCCGCCAGGTCGGCCAGGGTGAGCGCCACCCGTCGCACCCTGGTGAGGCCGCGGGCGGTCAGCCGCCCCTCGACGAGCGCCCGCTCGGCGAGCGCGCTCGCGTCGGGGGTGAGCGGCGCCAGCTCGTCGAGCACGGGACCGGGCAGCTCGGCGTTCGCCCGTACGCCTCGTTCAGCCGCCCGTCGCCGGGCCGCCGCCACCCGCTCGGCGACCAGGGCTGTCGGGTCGGAGCGATCGCCGTGGAGCAGCTGGTGGGGGTCGGGGCGGAGGATCTCCACCCGCAGGTCGAACCGGTCGAGCAGCGGCCCGGAGACCCGACGCCGGTAGCGCTCCAGCGACCGGTCCGAGCACCGGCAGGCGGCCGGAGTGGTGCCCTCGCCGCACGGGCACGGGTTCATGGCGGCGACGAGGAGGACTCGGGCCGGCACCCGCACGCGGATCTCGGCCCGAGAGACGGTCACGTAGCCGTCCTCCAGGGGCTGGCGCAGCGAGTCGAGCACCATCGGGGTGAACTCCCCCAGCTCGTCGAGGAAGAGCACGCCACCGTGGGCGAGCGATGCCTCGCCGGGGCGCAGCCGGGCCGATCCCCCGCCCACCATGGCGACGGAACTGACGCCGTGGTGCGGGGCCCGCAGCGGCGGCCTCCGCACCAGCCCGCCGGGGAGTGCGAGCCCGGCCGCGGAGTGCACCCTGGTGGTCTCGAGGGCCTGGGCGTCGTCGAGGTCGGGCAGCAGGCCCGGGAGACGTTGGGCGAGCATCGTCTTGCCCCCACCCGGGGGCCCGATCATCAGCAGGTGGTGCCCGCCCGCGGCCGCCACCTCCACGGCCAGGCGGCCCATCGGGTGGCCCCGCACGTCGGCCAGATCGGGCGGTGGCGCCTCCGGGGGAGGGAGCGGCCCGTCGGGCAGTGGCGGCCAGGGCGCCTCCGCGTTCATGGCGTCGACGAGCGACTTCAGATCGGGAGAGGTGCGGACCCGGTGCCGGCGCAGCAGCGAGACCTCGGTGACCGACGCCGGCGGGACCACCACCTCCTCGGCTTCGACGGCATCGACCAGCGACAGGGCGCCGGGCACCGGCCGCAGCGACCCGTCGAGCCCGAGCTCGCCCACGAAGGCCCGCTCCCCCACTGCCTCGGCCGGCAGCTGCCCGCTCGCCACCAGCACGGCGACGGCGATGGCGAGATCGAGTGCCGAGCCGATCTTGCGCACCGACGATGGCGCCAGGTTGACGGTGGTGCGCGTGTCGGGCCAGGAGAACCCGCTCGTGAGCAACGCGGCCCGGACCCGGTCACGGGCCTCGCGACACGACGTGTCGGGCAGCCCGACGACGGTGAAGCACGGCAGGCCCCGGGCCACGTGGACCTCGACGGTGACCGGAAAGCCGTCGACCCCGACGAGGGTGGCGGACGGAACAGTGGCGAGCATGGCGCTCCTCCGGGGCGACGGCACCGCGGCGAAGGCCGGGCCGGTGCGTCGGATCTGGAGGGCGGCCGGAGCCACCGATCGGCGACGATGCTAGGCAGCGACGACGACAGGGCACAACGGGTCCGGCCAGCGCGCTACTTCGCGCCGAGGACCTCGCGCTCGTAGCGAGCCACGGCGGTGATCTCCTCCGCGGTCAAGTCGTCGTCGAACGCCTGCATCCCGCCCTTGCCCTTGGCGATGACCGACTCCTGGTCGGCGATGTCCGGGTACTTGTTCGCGACCACCCCGGCCAGCTTCGGGCCGATCCCGCCGTTGCCGCCCTTCCCGTGGCAGCTCGCACACTTCGAGTTGTAGATCTGCTGGCCCTGGGCCAGGACGGGGTCGGTCGGGGTGGCAGGGGCGGACTCCCCGCCGCAGGCGACGGCGAGGACCGAGACGACGGTCATCCCCAGCACGACGACCACGACTCGTAGCGCTCGCATCCCGGCGAACCTACCAGCGGCCCTGAGGGGTGGCCGCCGCGGCCATACTCCCCTCATGGGGTTCAACCCGCACCGCCAGCACCGCCGCTCGCCTCTCGACTACGTGATGGTCGTCGCCGCCCTCGTGGTGTGCCTGGGGCTCGTGCTCTGGGCCCTGTTCGCCTAGGACGGCTGCCGTGGAGCTCGTGTTCATCCGTCACGGCCAGCCCGGGTGGGACCGCGACGGCCGCGCCGTGCGCGACCCGGACCTCACCGATCTCGGCCGTCGGCAGGCCGAGCACCTCGGCGACGCCTTCCTCGGGCGCCACGCCGACCGCCTCCTGGTGTCGCCGCTGGTGCGGGCCCAACAGACCGCCGAGCCGGTGGCGAAGGCACTCGACCTCGAACCCGAGACTCTGCCGTGGCTCGCCGAGATCGCCTCACCCGAATGGGACGGCACACCGTCGGAGACGGTGGAGTCGATCTTCGCCGAGGCCCGGGCCAAGCCGCTCGACGAGCAGTGGGACGGCCTGCCCGGCGGCGAGTCGTTCCGCGACTTCCACCGTCGCGTCACCGGCGGGCTGGTCGGCCTGCTGGCCGAGCTCGGCTGCGACCGCCTCACCGAGTTCCCGCCCCTCTGGCGCCTCGATGATCCCGGGCCCTGTGTCGTGATCGTCGCCCACGGCGGCACCGACGCGGTGTCGCTCGGGCACCTGCTCGGCATCGAACCGGTGCCGTGGGAATGGGAGCGGTTCATCTCGTTCCACGCCTCGGTGAGCGTGGTGCGCCCGATGCCCATCGCCGATGCCCACTCGTTCAGCCTGTTCCGCTTCTCCGACACCAGCCACCTCCCCGGGCACCTCCACACGAGGTGATGCGGTGATCGACGTCGACGCCGAGCGGTTCGAGGAGCTGGTCGCCGACGCGCTCGACGCTCTGCCTCCCGAGCTCGGCCAGCTGATGGAGAACGTCGCCGTGTTCGTGGAGGACGACCATCCCGACGGGCTGTACGGCCTCTACGAGGGCATTCCGCTCACCGAGAGAGGTGACTACGGCGTCGGCTGGGGCGAGCTTCCGATGCCGGACCGGATCACCGTCTTCCGGGTCCCGATCTGCCAGGACGCCCTCGACGAGGAGGACGTGGTGGAGGAGGTGCTCGTCACCATCGTGCACGAGGTCGCCCACCACTTCGGCATCGACGACGAGCGCCTCACCGAGCTCGGCTGGGACTGACCCGGCGGGTCAGTCGTGCTTGTGGTGGTGGGCCTGGCCCAGGTCGCCGTGCTTCTCCTTGTGGCGGTGCACGGCAAGGGCTCCACCGACGATCCCGGCCTGGTTGAGCAGCTCGGCAGGCACGACCGGCGTGCGGCACGTGAGCTTGGGCAGGAACTTGTCGGCCTTCTTCGACACGCCGCCACCGATGATGAACAGGTCGGGCCAGAGGAGGTCCTCGACCAGGCGGAGGTACTCGTCGACCCGTGACGCCCACTCGTCCCAGTCGAGCTCGAGGCGCTCGCGCACGGAGTTGGCCGCCCAGTGCTCGGCGTCGCCGCCGCGGAGGTTGAGGTGCCCGAGCTCGGTGTTCGGCAGGAGCCGGCCGTCCACCACCACCGCGGAACCGATGCCGGTGCCGAGCGTGACGGTGATGACGACGCCCGCGCGTCCGCGGGCGGCGCCGAAGAGGGCCTCGGCCTCACCGGCGGCGTCGGCGTCGTTCACGATGGTGACCGGGCAGCCGGTGGCCTCGCTGATCAGGGCGGCCGCGTCGAGGTCGACCCAGGACTTGTCGAGGTTGGCAGCGGTGTGGATCCGCCCGCCCTTCACCACCCCAGGGAAGGTGCAC
>DATDIY010000137.1:0-2328 GCA_036520815.1 Acidimicrobiales bacterium | reverse complement strand
GACATGGGTGGCACCTCCACCGACGTGTGCCTCGTGCTCGACGGCACGCCGGCGCCAGCGGCCGAGCGCGAGGTCGCTGGCTTGCCGGTGCGCATGCCGGCGCTGGACGTGCACACCATCGGCGCCGGAGGAGGGTCGATCGCCCGGCTCGACGATGGTGGCGCCCTGCTGGTCGGGCCGCGGAGCGCGGGTGCCGTGCCGGGGCCGGCCTGCTACGGCCGGGGCGGCACCGAGGCGGCGGTCACCGATGCCGATCTGGCCGCCGGACGCATCCCCGTCGGCGCCGCCTTCCCCGGGCTGGGGGAGCTCGACCTCGACGCCGCCCGTTCCGCACTCGACGCTGCCGGGGTCACCGCGGAAGGGGTGCTGGCCGTGGTCGACGCCGCCATGGAGGAAGCCATCCGGGTCGTCACCGTCGAGCGGGGCGTCGATCCCCGGGGACTGGCGCTGGTGGCCTTCGGTGGGGCCGGACCGCTGCACGCCTGCGCCCTCGCCGACGCCCTCGGCATGGAGGTGGTGATCGTGCCCGCCCGGGCGGGGGTGCTGTCCGCCGTCGGCATCCTCGGCGCGCCGATGCAGGTCGACCTGGTGCGCTCGGTGCCCGACCCCCTCGACCACAAGGAGGCGCGCCAGCGGTCCGACGACCTGTGGCACGAAGCTCGCGATCGCCTGCTCCAGCAGCTCGGCGCGGTGTTGGTCCAACCCGAGCCCACGGTCACGGAGCTCGACATCCCGGAGGCGGGGGCCGCCCGCATGTCGGGGATGTCGGTGGCGGCGCCCTACTGGTCGCTGCCGTCAGGCGAGCCGTTGCCCCCGGTCCAGCTCGACGCCACCTTCGACTGTCGCTACGCCGGTCAGAGCCACGAGCTGAACGTCCGCAGCCCGCTGCGGTTCCATCGCGAGCACCGCCTCCGCAACGGCTACGAGCGCAAGGACGACCCCGTCGAGGTCGTCGCAGTGAGGGCCCGGGCGTGGGTCGAGTCGCCGGTGAGGATGGCCGACCTGCCGACGCCGGCGCGGGCCGGTGCCGTCGGTCCGGCGATCATCGCCGAGCCCGACTGCACGATCTGGGTGCCCGACGGGTGGGCCGCCGAGGTCGGCGCCGCCGGGGCCCTCCTCCTGCGGAGGCCCGGACCGTGAGCCGCCGCCCTTCTGACGCGCGAAGCGGTCGCTCCAGCGACCGTTTCGCGCGTCGGTTCCCGAGGTTGGAGCAACCGTGAGCGCGCCCCTCGATCCGGCTGCGCTTCAGGTGCTGATCGCCCGCCTGACCGGGATCGCCACCGAGATGGGTGCTGTGCTGGCCCGGAGTGCGTTCAGTCCGAACATCAAGGAGCGCCACGACCACTCCGCCGCCCTGTTCACGCCGGCGGGCGAGCTCCTCGTGCAGGCCGAGCACATCCCCGTGCACCTCGGCTCGATGCCGGCGTCGGTGGCGGCGGTCATCGAGCGGTTCGGTTCCGACACCGACGGATGGCAGCGGCTGCGGGGGGTGGGCGCGGACGGCCAGGTCGTGCTCAACGACCCGTTCGTCGGTGGCACCCATCTCAACGACATCACCGTCGTCGCCCCGTGCGTCGTCGACGACCGGCTCGTGGGCTGGGTCGCCAACCGCGCCCACCACGCCGACGTGGGCGGGGCGGCGCCCGGCTCGATGCCGGCCGATGCGGTGGAGGTGTTCGCCGAAGGCCTGCGCATCCCGCCGGTCGTCCTCACCGACGAGGTGCGCGCCCTGCTGTGCGCCAACTCCCGCACACCCGATGAGCGACTCGGCGATCTCGACGCCCAGATCGGGGCCAACCGGCGAGGCGTCGAGCGGCTGGCCGAGCTGGCCGCCGCTCCGCTCGAGGAGGTGCTGGCCCATGGCGAACGACGGATGCGAGCAGCGCTCTCCGCCCTGCCCGACGGCTCGTGGGGCTTCGAGGACGTGGTCGACTCGTTCGGACCCCGCCCCGAGCAGCAGGTCGAGACCCGGGTGACGGTCGAGGTCCGCGTCGAAGGCGACGAGCTCACCTTCGACCTCACCGGCAGCGACCCGCAGCGCGTCGGCAACGTGAACGCCGTCCGACCGGTGACCGTGAGCGCGGCGATCTACGCCCTTCGGTGTGCGCTGCCTGCCGACCTCCCGGCCAACGGCGGCGCGCTGCGGGCGGTCACGGTGCTCACCGAGCCCGGCACGATCGTCGATGCGCGGGCGCCGGCCGCGGTTGGGGCTGGCAACGTCGAGGTCAGCCAGCGGGTGGCCGACGTCTGCCTGGGAGCGCTCGCCCAGGTCGTTCCCGGCCAGCTCGGCGCGGCGTCGCAGGGGACGATGAACAACCTGCTCGTCGG
>DATDIY010000136.1:0-10545 GCA_036520815.1 Acidimicrobiales bacterium | reverse complement strand
AGGGCGCGGTGTTCTCCATCATCAGGATGAATCCGGAGCTGCTCGGCCACTGACGGGCGGAGCGCAGGGAGTTCGGTGGGCGTTGAGGGCCCGGGCGCTCGGGGCCCTAGAAGCCCATGCCGGTCTTGGTGCCCGAGCCTCGGGCCACGCCCTCCGACGGCTGCACCATCACCCAGCCGTTCCCGCTGAAGCCCATCTGGAACGTCTCGCCTGACGTCTTCCCGATCAGCGTCTTCATGCTCACGTCGCTCTTGATGCTCATGTTCACGCCGCTGGTCCACATCACGACGGCCTGGGGGTCGGCGAACGTCGGGGCGCTGGCCACGTCGAGCACCAACGGCGGGCCGTCGGCGGTGATGGCGACGTAGCCGGTGCCGGTGAGGGTGACGTTGTACATCCCGCCGGCCATGGCGCCGGCTCCTCCGATGCGCTGGATGTCGTAGGAGAGAGAGGCGCTGAAGGCGAGCACGTTGGCGCCGTTCACCCAGATCTGATCGTTGTCGAGGTAGATCACCTGGATCTCGGTGGCCATGTCGGCCAGGAACACCTCGCCGGTGCCGGTGACGTCCATGACCGGCACGCCCTCGCCCGTCATCTTCGACTTGAGGAACCCGGACATGCCGCCCGATCCGCCGTGCTCGAACCTGGCGTCGCCCTGGTAGGCGACCATCGACCCAATGCGGGCCTTCACCGGCCCGTACTGCAGGAAGACCTTCAGCATCTTCTTGCTCTGCAGGGTGAACGGGTCGGCCCCGCTCGTTTCCTTGTACTCCGTGAAGTCGGCGTGGATCATCGTCGTCTCTCCCTGGTCCCGTCGTCTCCGGAGGTCAGTCCCCCGCACTCGTGAGGCTAGAAGGATCGGCCGCTCACCGACGGCCCTACAGCGCGCCCGGCCCACGGATCGGTGGGTGGATGTTCCGGTTTCGGTGACATGGGTCCACCGGTCACCGGCTCCACTCGTGCACTGTCGAGTCTCGGTCACGCGGCGCGGCGCCGTTCGTCGAACGCACGCGCCAGCGTGTCGACGACATAGCCAGGCGTGTCGATCTGAGCAAGCGTGAAACGGGTGACGCTCCAGCCGATCACCTGGGCCAGGTGATCTCGGCGCCGATCGCGCTCGAAGTCGTCGACCCGGGTGTGCCAGGCCCGACCGTCGCCCTCCACGATCCACCGAACGGTCGGGAACGCGGCATCGACGCGCTCGGCGCCCTCGGGTGCCCAGGGCGCGGGAGCCTGGCGGACGAATGCCGGCAGCCTCGGGTCGTCGAGCACGCGGTACAGCCGGCTCTCCAGCACGCTGGCCGCGACGGCTGACTCCGGGTCTAGGAGGCGCAGTGCCGCTCGAAACGGTCGGGCGGACGGGGCACGCCGGTCGCGAGCGGTCTGCCAGGCGACGGCCAGATCAGCGAACGTCGTGATGCTCGCCCTGAGGGCGAACTCGATGGCATCGCCGAGCACCTCCGAGGGGACACGATCGGCGATGTCGGCCAGCGTCTGCGCCGCTGTCGTCACCGCGATCCCGTCCACGGCTGTCGTCGGGACCGGATGGCGGTGTCGGACCCGGGCCAGGGGGGTGGATCCACCGTTGCGGGTCGTGGTGACCTCGATGCGGCCGACCCGGATGTCGGGAAACTGGTGGAGAGCAGCTGCCGACAATCCCGAGATGGCGGAGTGCGGTACGGCGAGCTGGGCCGCCTTCATCTGACGCAACAACGTCGGCGGATGTCCGGCAAGTGCGAAGACCCCTTGGTCGAGTCGCACCCATTGGCCGCTGGTGACCCTTCGGTGGACGCTCTGACGGCTCCCTCCTAGCTCGTTGACCTGTGACGAAGAGAAGGCGCCGTGTTGCTTCCGGGCGAGCGCCTCGATGGCCCTGTCGAGGTGGTGAGCCATGGCCACGAGTGTCGCGGTCGGGTGTGACACCGCGGATGGTGGCGGACTCAGCTGCATTCGATCGGTGGGTGGATGTTCCGGTTTTCGTGACATCCATCCACCGGTGCGGCCGGCTCTGCGGATCGGTGGGTGGATGTTCCGGTTTCGGTGACATCCGTCCACCGGTGCGCCGGCCCTTCAGCGGGCGGTCGGGGGTGGGCCGGGGAGGTGGCAGGCTCGGGAGGTGGACTACGTGCGCATCTGGAACGACGCCGAGGGGGAGAGCCACCTCGAGCGGGTCGTGACGGGACGCACCCTGGCGCCGGCGGAGAGGGGGGTTGCCGAGCTGCTGGTGTCGCGGGCCTTCCCGGCCGACCGGCTGCAGTTCGTGACCGTCCACGCCGACGCCCAGGAGCCGGACTGGCACACGGCGCCTCAGCGTCAGTTCGTCGTGTTCCTCGATGGTTGGGTCCGGCTGACCACCAGCGACGGGGAGGCCTGCCGCCTACCAGCCGGCGCGGTGGTGTTGGTGGAGGACGTCGCCGGCAAGGGCCACGTCACCGAGCACGAGCCCGGCGAGCACCGGGTGTTGGTGATCCCGATCGATCCTCCGGTGGGCTGAAGCCGCGGAGCAGGGCGTCGACGAGGTCGTCATAGGTCTCGCTCATGTCGGCGACGAGGCAGATGTCGGCGATCTCCAGGGCGACGGCGCCGTGGCACGCGGCCCACAGCAACTGGGCCACCGAGCCGGGGTCACCCTCGGCGAGCACCCCGTCCTCCATGGCGCGTCCCACCGCGTGCACGAGGGCCTCGAAGGACTCCCGCGCCGTCGCCTTGGACTCCTCGGAGGGCTCGAAGCCGGGCACGGCCCGGAGGAACATGACCTCGTAGGTGCGGGGGTGGTCGAGGGCCAGGCGGCGGTAGCGCCGGAAGCCCTGGCGGAGCGCCTCTCGGGTGTCGGCGATGGCGGCGAAGGTGCCCATCTCCTCGGTGAGGGTGGCGAAGCCGAGCTGGAAGACGGCGTCGATGAGCCCGTTCTTGCCGTCGAAGTGGTTGTACACCCCCATGGGAGCGACACCGGCGGAGGCGGCGACACGCCGGACCGTCACCGCTTCGGGGCCTTCCTGCTCGAGGAGATGGAGCGCGGCCTTGAGCAGCAGCTCCTCGACGTCGGTCGAGCGGGTGCGCCGGCGGTCGAGCGTCACGATCGGACGATTTTCGCTGGACACATCTAGAACAGCGTACTACATATCTAGGACAGTGTTCTAGTCATGGTTCCCGACACCACCCGCGGGCGGGGGTGGGGGTGGGATTCCGGAGTGAGGAGAGGTCCCATGGACAACGAGCTCGTGTACCGCCGCCGGTGGTTGATCCTGGCGGTGCTCTCCGTGAGCGTGTTCCTGGTCGTCGTCGACAACACCATCGTCAACGTCGCCCTTCCCACCCTGAACAGCGAGCTCGATGCGTCGGTGTCGGAGCTGCAGTGGATCGTCGACGCCTACAGCCTGGTGTTCGCCGGGCTCCTGCTCGCCGCCGGCGGCTTCGGCGACCGGGTCGGGCGCAAGGGCGCCATGCAGGTCGGGCTGGTGATCTTCGGCGTGATGTCGGCGTTGGCGGCGTTCGCGTCCAGCTCCGGCCAGCTGATCGCCGCCCGCGGTGCGATGGGCATCGGGGCGGCGCTGGTGTTCCCCGCCACCCTCGCGATCCTCACCAACGTCTTCACCGAGCCGGCCGAGCGGGCCAAGGCGATCGGCGCCTGGTCGGCGGTCTCGGGCCTTGCCGTCGCGGTCGGTCCGGTCACCGGTGGCTTCCTGCTCGAGCACTTCTGGTGGGGTTCGGTCTTCTTCGTCAACGTCCCGATCGTGGTCTTCGCCCTGGTCGCCGGCTGGCTGATCATCCCGAGCTCGAAGGACCCCGACTCGGGTCGGTTCGACGTGCTCGGCACGCTCCTCTCCATCGGCGGTGTGGGTCTGTTGGTCTTCACCGTCATCGAGGGACCGCGCTGGGGTTGGGGCTCCACCAGCACCATGCTCGGGTTCGCCGGTTCCGCCCTCCTGCTGGTGGGGTTCGTCCTGTGGGAGCTGCGGGTCACCCACCCCTTGCTCGACGTGCGGGTCTTCAAGATCGCCCGTTTCAGCGCCGCGGCCGGCGCCATCTCGGTGTCGTCGTTCGCCATGTTCGGATTCGTGTTCCTGGCGACCCAGTACTTCCAGTTCGTGCTCGGCTACTCGACCCTGTCGGCCGGACTCCACACCGCCCCGTTCGCCGTCTTCGTCGGTGTGACCGCGCCGCTCGGTGCTCGACTGGCTCTGACCTACGGACCCCGACGGGTCGTGAGCAGCGGTCTGGGCCTCATGTCGCTCGGGCTCGTCATCGCCAGCCAGCTCACCGCCGACTCCGCCTACGTCGGACCGGTGCTGATCTCCATGGCGGTCATCGCCATCGGGCTCTCGCTGGTGTTCGCGCCGGCCACGGAGGCGGTCATGGGAGCGCTACCGAAGGAGAAGGCGGGCGCTGGGGCGGCGGTCAACGACACCACTCGCGAGCTGGGCGGCACCCTCGGGGTCGCCGTGATCGGCAGCGTCTTCGCCTCGGTGTACGGACCGCAGGTCGTCGACGCACTGCGTCAGTTCCCCGTGCCCGCCGACGCGGTCGAGGCCGCTCGGGAGTCGATGGGCGCGGCGCTGCAGATCACGGCCGCCGCTCCCGACGGGGTCCGCGAGTCGCTCCAGGGTGTGGCCTCCGGAGCGTTCATCGACGGGATGTCGGTCGGGTACCTGGTCGCGGCCGGTGTCGCCCTGGCCGGCGCGGTGGTGACGGCGATCTTCCTGCCCGGCCGGGCCCACGCCGAGGCGGCGGCCGCAGAGCGGGCAGCAGCGGCCGAGGTCGCTGGCGTCTCCGGGATCGAACCGGCGATCGAACCGGCCTGAGCCGGTCCGGGCGCGCAAGTCAGGAGCCGGCTCGGACGACCGGGGTCTGTGGATGGGCCTGGGGGGTAGGTGACCGTCATGGCACTCATCCTGTGGTTGATCGCTGTCGTGCTCGCAATCGTGGGCGTCGTGCAGCTGATCCAAGGTCAGATCCTCCTGGGCATCATCCTCCTGATCGTGGCGTGCGCGGTCGGTCCGGGGGGTTGGTCGATCTTCCGAGGACGAGCTGCGGCGTAGCCGACTCGCGACGACATCCCGCCAGCCGAGGCAGGAGGACCCCGCTCCACGAGCGGGGTCCTGTCGCGTCCGACCTTCGTCGAGCGGCGATCCTCGCAGTCATTAGGCGGGGAAGGACTTCGCCGGATCCTGGTCCGTGGAGGCTCGTTCGTGGGTAGGTGTCCTCCTCAGCGGCGTGAACTCATCAGGGAGGACTTTCGTGATCATTCTCGGCATCGTCTTGTTGCTTCTGGGCCTCGTGCTCGGCATCCCCATCCTCTGGACGCTCGGCATCGTGGCCGTCGTCATCGGAGTGGTGCTGATGATCATGGGCGGTGCCGGCCGCGGCGACGCCGGTCGTCGTCACTACTGGTAGCGCCGTCGTCGCGTCTGTGCGGCCGGGGTCCTCAGAGGGATCCCGGCCGCCGTCGCGCTGAGCGGAAAGCGCCCTGTGCCCGGGCCTGTGTCCAACCGGAGCGACCTGACACCGGTGATAGTTTTGAGGGCCGTGCAGCCCGAGACTCCCTCCGAAGCCGCCGGTCCCGACCACGGGATCGTGGTCGCCGCCGAGCCGATCCGGGCTCGGGCGTGGTGGGGAGAGCTCCTGCTGGCAGACTCCGTCGCCACCCTCCGGTCCGACGAGGACGACGTGCTCCCGACCCTCTGGTTCCCGACCGACGACGTGCGGCTCGACCGGTTGATGGACGAGGGCCATCGGATGTCGTGCCCGGTGAAGGGCGAGGGGCGGCTGTGGTCGCTCGAGGGTGTACCGGATCCCTCGGCCGCCGCCATGATCGAGTGGGCCGGGCTGGCCGAACGGCGCGACGACGGGGTCGACGCGGTCTGGACGTTCGATCGACCATCGCCTGCCGCGGGGGAGCTCGCCGGCCTCATCGGCTTCGACCACGACCGGGTCCGGGTCGAGTTGCTCGAGGAGTGGGACGACGGGGAGCAGGTGGTCACCCGCTTCCCCAACTGGGGCGATGTCTCGCACCTGATCGACATCCTCGACGTGCGCCCCGACGGCGACGATCGCTGGGAGTCGGTGTGTCGGGGCGACGCGTGGCGGCCGGTGGTCGAGGGCAGCCAGATGCTCGGCCAGACGATCGTCGCCGCCAGCCGGCACAGCGACGGACGCCGAGTGGTGTCCGCCCACATGGCGTTCGCTCGGGCGGCGGACGCGCGTCGGCCTCTGCAGCTTCACCTCGACGAGATCACCAGCGGGCGAACGTTCACCGTGGTCGACGCCCGGGTGTCGCAGGGCGGGCGGGTGTGTGCGTCGGGCACCGTGATGCTCGATGTCGGCGGCCCCGATCTCATCCAGCACCAACAGCCCGCTCCGCCCGCAGCCGGTCCCGACGAGAGCCCGCCCTACGACATGGCCGTCACCGGTCGAGCTCTTCGCGTCGTCGACGGCGCCTACTCCGATTCCCCCGACCAGCCAGTGGGGCCGGCCGAGATCGATGCGTGGGTACGCTTCCGCGACGTCCCCGAGGAGCCCGCGATCCACGCCGGCCTGCTGGCGCAGTTCACCGGGCACATGTCCATCGCCGCCGCCATGCGCCCCCACGAGGGCATCAGCCAGTCCCAGGCGCATCGCACCATCTCCACCGCCATCAGCGCCATCTCCATCTCCTTCCACGCCGACGTCCGGGCCGACCAGTGGATGCGCTACCGCCACGTGTCCACCTTCGCCGGCGCCGGCATGACCCGATCGGAGTGCCACGTGTACGACCTCGACGGACGCCTCCTGGCGTCGTTCTCTGTCGACGCCATGGTCCGGGCCATGCCCCAGAGGGACGGTGCGGTCGACCACCGCACCGCGATGTGACCCTCAACCTGGGTCCGGGCCCCCTCGGTCCGAATCCCGCCGGCCGCTTCGAGCCGGCCCTGCCCGAGGGTGGGGTCACCTACGTCGAGCCGTTCTACAAGCGGGTCCGCGGCATCGTCGGTGGCACCGCCCTCGTCGACACGTATGGCGCGCTGATGGTGCACCGGCCCGGGAAGATGCCGTTCCTCGCCTTCCCGGAATCCGACGTCACGGGGATCGAGACCCGTCCGGTGGCCGAGGCCCCGGGTCACGTCCGGGTGGCGTGGGACGCCTTCGACCGTTGGCTGGAGGAGGACGACGAGATCGTCGGCCACTTCCGCAATCCCTACCACCGCGTCGACGTGCTGCACTCGTCGCGGCGGCTCCGGGTCATGCTGGGCGACGAGGTCCTCGTCGACACCACCCACACCCTGGCGCTGTTCGAGACCGGTCTGCGGCCGAGGCTCTACGTCGACCGGTCCCTCGTCCGGATGGACCTGCTCGTCCCGAGCGGGACCCACTCCTTCTGCGCCTACAAGGGGTCGGCCTCGTACTGGCACGCCGTGGTCGACGGGGTGACCCACACCGATGTGGCGTGGAGCTACGACGATCCGTTGGGCGAGAGCGCGTGGATCGCCGGGATGCTCAGCTTCGACGGCGACCGGATCACGGTCGAGGCCGAGGTGCCGTCGCTGAGCCGAGCCGAGCAGACCTGACCTGGGTCGGTCGTGCTCGAGCGGCTCAGCTCGTGGTCGGGAACCCGAGGTCGATCGTGCTGCCGCCATGGGTGGGCCAGCGCGAGGTGATGACCTTCGGGCGGGTGTAGAAGCGCAGCCCGTCCGGCCCGTAGATCGGGTGGTCGCCGAAGATGGAGTCCTTCCACCCTCCGAAGGAGTGCGACGCCACGGGCACCGGGATGGGTACGTTGACCCCGACCATGCCGATGTGCACGTTGCGCTGGAAGTGGCGGGCGGCGGCTCCGTCGGACGTGAACACGGCGACGCCGTTGCCGTAGGGCGTGGCGTTGATGATGGAGATGGCCTCGTCGAGGTTGGCGGCTCGGGTGACACCCAGGACAGGGCCGAAGATCTCGTCGTCGTAGGCCTTCATGCCGGGCTTGAGGTCATCGAGCAGCGAGCAGCCGAGGAAGAAGCCCTCGTCGCGTGGCGGCAAGGAGCCGTCGACCACGACCCGCGCGCCCTCCTCGGCGGCGTTCACCACGTAGCCGCGCACCTTGTCGCGGTGCTGTGCGGTGACCAGCGGCCCCATCATCGAGTCGGGGTCGTCTCCGGGGCCGATGACGATGTCGGGGATGCGGGCGGCGATGCGCTCGACGAGGTCGTCGGCGATGGGACCGACGGCGACGATCACGGAGATCGCCATGCAGCGTTCGCCGGCCGAGCCATACCCGGCGTTGATGGCGGCGTCGGCGGCGGCGTCGAGGTCGGCGTCGGGGAGCACGACCATGTGGTTCTTGGCCCCGCCGAGGGCCTGCACCCGCTTGCCGTGACGGGTGCCGGTCTCGTAGATGTGTCGGGCGATCGGTGTGCTGCCGACGAACGAGATGGCGGCGATGTCCGGGTGCTCCAGTAGGGCGTTCACCGCGTCGGCATCGCCGTGCACCACATTGAACACCCCGTCGGGGAGCCCGGCCTCCTTGGCCAGCTCGGCCAGTCGTACCGACGCCGAGGGGTCCTTCTCCGAGGGCTTCAGCACGAAGGCGTTGCCGGTGGCGATGGCGTTGGCCGCCATCCACAGCGGCACCATGACCGGGAAGTTGAACGGGGTGATGCCGGCCACCACACCGAGGGGCTCGAGCACCGTCTGCACGTCGACCCCGGTGGACACCTCAGTGCTGACCGACCCCTTGAGCAGGTGGGCGATGCCGGTGGCGAACTCGACGTTCTCGATGCCGCGGGCCACCTCGCCGGCGGCATCGTCGAGGACCTTTCCGTGCTCGCTGGTGACGATGGCGGCCAACTCGTCTCGGTGACGGTCGAGCAGCTCCCGGTACCGGAACATCACGTTGGCCCGCCGGCTGAGCGAGGTGGCGGCCCATTCGCCGGCCGCCTCGGTCGCCACCTTCACGACGTCGTCGACCTCGTTGGCCGACGCCAGGGCGACCTCTGCCGCCTGATCACCGGTGGCCGGGTTGAACACGGGGCCGTGGCGGCCGGACGCGCCCTCGAGGGCGCGCCCGTTGCTCCAGTGTGCGATCCGTCGCATCGAGCCGACCGTATCCGTCAGAGCCGGTAGAGACGCCGGCTGTTCTCACCCATGATCTTGGCTCGCGCCTCGGGGGAGAGGGTCAGCATCTTGGCTTCCACCGCCTGCAGCGGATCCGGGTAGAGGCAGGTCGGGTGCGGGAAGTCGGTCTCGAAGAGGATGCGGTCTTCGCCGACGGCCTCGACGAGCTCCGGGAGCTTGTTGCGGTTGTTCTCGAACCAGAACGTGGCGTACATGTTCGACTTGAAGTACTCCGACGGCGGCTTCTGGAACTTCGCCAGCTCGTCGGGTGCGTTCTCCATCATCTCGTAGTCGAGCGTCTCGAGGATGAACGGGATCCAACCGACGCCGCTCTCCACGGAGACGATCTCGAGGTCGGGGAAGCGGTCGAAGACCCTCGACAGGATCAGGTTGGTGACCACCCGGGCGTTCCCGATGAACAGCAGTGACCCGCCGATGGCGAGCTTGGTGCCCTCGGCCTGCGACGGCCAGAAGTACTTGCCGTAGAAGGTCATGCCGGTGACGCTCGCCCCGATGTGGAAGTGCACCGGCATGTGCCGGTCGGCGCACACCTCCCAGAACGGGTCCCACGCCGGGTCGGCCAGGTCGGGGCCACCGAGATCCTGGGGGTCGGAGGTCATGTTCACGCCGCGGGCGCCGAGGTTGGCCACCCGCTCGGCCTCGTAGGCGCAGGCCTCGACGTTCCACGCGGGCATGAGCGGCATGGGGAGGAGACGGTTGCCCGACTCGGCCTGGATCTGGGCCATCCCGTCGTTGTAGATCTCGATCGTCGCCCGCTTGAGGGCCTCGTCCTCCACCATCCCGAGGTCCTGGCCGCCGAGGCCGATGGTGCTCGGGAAGATCACCTGGGCGTCGATCCCGAAACGGTCGAGCACCTTGATGCGCTCCTTCGGGTCGGACGCACCGATGTGGGCGTCCTCGGGTTGCCACACCATGAGCGAATCGACGGCCTTGGCCTTCTTCTCGTCGCGACCGATGACCGCGCCGGCGCCGTACATGCCGAGGGGATGACCGTCGAACACCCACGTGGGCTGGCCATCGACGTCCTCGACGTGCGGAACCCGGTCTCTGATGGAGGCGGGAGCCCGACTGGTGAAGAGATCCCTCATCTCGGACCAGTGGCTGTCGGCGTCTACAACGAAGGTTTCTGACATTGGCGTCAACTGTAACGCCGGTCACATGAAGATGCAATGGGGCTCGAGGTGGCGCTCGGCGGCGCGGCCATGGAGCACCCGGGTACGGTGCCGACGATGAGCGACACGGGGTATCGCATTTTCGAGCAGAGCTGGCCGGAGGGGGAGTACCGGCACATGCAGATCGGCTTCCTCGTCGACGATCTCTTCGCTGTCGCGCAGCAGTGGACCGAGGTGCACGGCATCGGCCCGTTCCACGTCCTTCCCCGGCGGCAGACGCCGTGCACCTACCGGGGCGAGCCGGCGGTCGTCGACGCGCAGATCGCCGTGTCCCAGG
>DATDIY010000135.1:0-2026 GCA_036520815.1 Acidimicrobiales bacterium | reverse complement strand
ACGCCGCGGCGATGTCGCGGATCGTGGTCGCCTCGTAGCCCCGACGACCGAACTCGGCCCGGGCCACGCCGCGCAGCAGCACCGCCCGCTGGTCGTCGTCACTCTCGACGTCCTGCCAGGAATCGATGACGCGTTGGGCGGCGGCACGGGCGGGCGAGGCGTCGAGCGATTCGTTGCTCGGCGCGTCCACGGCGAGCCCGTCGAGCAGGAACCGGCAGCGCATGCCAGCGGCGTCGTCGACGACGAGGTCGCCGTCACGGAGCAGCACGATGCTGCCGTGGAGCATGGCCAGGCACAGCCGCTGGGCCAGCATCTCCGGATCGACGTCGGAGCGGAGCTCCCCTTCCTTCACCCCGCGCCGTACCGTCTCCAGCATCGCCGCCTCGATGGCGTGCGGGACGGGATCGGCGGAGGAGGTGGGGTCGTCATCGATGCCGGACGGTGCTTCCTTCATGGTCAGGAGGAGGGCCGCCCGGTTGCGCACGGCGCATCTGGCCAGCGCGGTGCCGAGCGACTCGATCCGCTCCCGTGAGGTGCGGCCGTCGTCGGCGTCGACGTCGGCCATGGCCTGTGCGGCGATGGCATCGAGGTCCACCCGGTAACGCTCGATGAGCTCGGCGAAGATGGCGTCCTTCGAGTCGAAGTGGTGGTAGAGGCTTCCCGGCAGGATGCCGACAGCGTCAGCGATCTCCTTCAGCGAGGTGCGCACGCCCGACGCCGCGAACAGCGACGCGGCGGTGTCGAGGATCTCGGTTCTGCGCGCCCCGACTTCGGCCAAGGACTCCACTCCCGGTTCGGGGCCGGGTCGGTGACGACGGCCCGAGGCGAGGCTACTGAGTCGTGTGTCGCGGACGGAACAGAACGTGGGGGACGAGCCCGGTCGTCTCGGCCCGGGAGTTCCGCTCCGGATCCTCGGACGTCGGGCTCTGTCCGTTCAGACGATGGTGGCGCCCATGTCGACGGGGAGTTGGATCCCGGTGACGCAGCGGGAGGCGTCGCTGGCGAGGTAGAGCACGGCGTTGGAGATCTCGTCGGGGTCGGCGAGCTTGGGCTCGGGCAGCACCTGTCCGAACGAGCCCAGGTACTCGCGGTTGCTCTTGAGGAGCGGTCCGAGCGTCTTGTCGTGGGCCATGTGGGTCTCGACCCCCCACGGATGGATCGAGTTGGCGCGGATCCCGTAGGAGCCGAGCTCGATCGCTGCGCCCTTCACCAGGCCCACCACCCCGTGCTTCGAGGCCGCGTAGTGGCCCTGGGCGGGCAGCGCCTTGATGCCGGCGACCGACGAGATGGCGATCAGCGACCCGCCCTCACCCTGGTCGATCAACGTCGGGATGGCGGCTTTGAAGGTGCGCCACACGCCGGTGAGGTTGATGTCGATCACGTCCTGGAAGTTCGTCTCGTCGAGCTCCCAGAAGCGGCCCCAGCAGGAGACGCCGGCGTTGGCGACGACGACGTCGATCCGACCGAAGTGCTCGAGGGCATCGGCCACGGCGGCATCGAGGTCGGCCTGGACCCGGACGTCGCCCACCCGCGGGACGATCCTCCCGCCGGCCGACTCGACCAGGGCGACGGTCTCGGCCAGGTCGGCCTCGGTGGCGGGCGGGTAGCCGACGGTGGTGGCTTCCCCGCAGATGTCGAACGCGACGACCGCAGCCCCTTCGGCCGCCAGTCGCAGGGCGTGGCTGCGTCCCTGCCCTCGCGCCGCACCCGTGATCAGGCACACCTTCCCGCGCAGCGAATCGCTCACCGTCGTCCCTCCCTGCCGGGCGACACCGCCCTGGTGCGCCGGCGACGACCGTACCCAGAGCGCCGAGGAGGTGGGGGGTCGCACTTGGTCGGCGTCGGATACACAAGGGGCGTGCTCGAGGACCTGGCCCTTCCCGATGGCGTGGTGCAGGTCCGCGCCACCGCGGAGCTCACCGACGAGACCGTGCCGAACGGTCTGTTGCGTCGACACCGAGTCGCGTCCGGCGTGTGGGGGTTGCTCCGGGTCAGCCGAGGGGAGGTGGTGTTCGTGCTCGAGGGC
>DATDIY010000134.1:0-6946 GCA_036520815.1 Acidimicrobiales bacterium | reverse complement strand
CGACGGGTGGTGATCCAGAGGAAGAACAGACCGCCCGCCGCCCACTGCAACAGGACGGATGCGGCATCGAGGTCGACCATGGGCGGCGGTGTGGCTCGGGACGGCTCAGGCGTCCACCGCAACGAGGCGGTGGTCGGCGCGGTTGAGCGCGTCGGGCCCGGACTCGGTGGCGACGACGATGTCCTCCAGCCGGAACCCGAAGCGCCCGGGCAGATAGATACCGGGTTCGACCGAGTAGGCGTTCCCGGCGACGAGGTGGTGGCGGTTGCCGCTCACGATGTAGGGGTCCTCGTGCTCCTCGACGCCGATGCCGTGGCCGGTGCGGTGCATGAACCACTCGCCGTACCCGGCGTCGCTGATGATGTCGCGGGCGGTGGCGTCCACCGCCTCCGCCGTCACCCCGACCCGTCCAGCGGCGACCGCCGCGGCCTGGGCCTCGTGGAGCACGGCGTACACCTCGGTCATCTCTGCCGACGGTTCGCCCGTCACGACGCAGCGGGTGATGTCGGAGCAGTACCCGGCGCCGCCGTCGGCGAGCATCGTCCCGCCGAAGTCGCAGAGGACGACCTCTCCCGGACCGATCACCCGCTCCCCCGGATCGTGGTGGGGACTGGCGGCGTTCTCCCCGGCGGCGACGATGGCGAAGTTCACCCGCTGGTGACCTTCCGCCAGCATGCGCCGACCGATCTCGGCGGAGACCTCGGCCTCGGTGCGCCCGATGAGCGGGATGTGCCCGGCCTGCAGCTCGGCGGCGATGCGGTCGACCGCCCCGGCGGCCCGGCGGAGCGCCTCGACCTCCTGGGAATCCTTCACCTGCCGCAACGGGCCGATGATCTCCGAGGTCGTGGTGAACACCGTCGCGGGCCGGGCCCGCTGGAGGGCGACGAGGAACTGCGCCCAGGTACGGTTCCCGATCGCCGCGGTGTGAGCGGCTCCGAGCAGCTCGGCGACGATGGCAACGGGATCCTCGGTCTCGCCCCAGGGCTGCACGTTGAAGATGTCCTCGCGACGGGTGACCCGCGGGACCTCGAGGGCCGGCACCACCAGCGTGGCCACCCCGTCGCGAGGAACGACGAGCATGGTGAGCCGCTCGAGCGGCATCGCCTCGTAGCCGATCAGCCACGGCAGGTCCGGTCCGACCGACAGAAGGCAGGCGTCGACGCGTTGGTCGGCCATGGCGGCCCGCACCCGGGCGAGACGATCGGCGTGCACGGGGCCGAGGCTACCGGCCGGGCCGGGACGGTCCGTCAGCCCAGAGCAGGGAGCCCGTCGATGCTGACGGCGTTCTTCTCGGCCCGGTAGGCGGCCAGGCCGTCCCCACCCTGGCGGTCGCTCCACTGGCCGAGGGTGGGCCGTTCGCCGACGTAGTCCATGAACGGGACGGCGAAGCCGCATGACGAGGAGAGCCGATCGACCGCCGTGCGGATGACCGCCCGGGCCCCGGAACGCTCCGGGAAACGTCCGACGAGGTCGACCCATTCGGGGTGGCCCGGTTCGACCACCTCGCCGGTTCCGTAGAGGCGCACGATCCGGGGCGGACCGGTGAAGGCGCACAGCATCAGGGTGATCCGACCGTTCTCCCTGAGATGGGCGATGGTCTCCACGCCGCTGCCGGTCAGGTCCAGGTAGGCGACGGTGCGGTCGTCGATGACCCGGAGGGTGTCATAGCCCTTGGGCGAGAGGTTGACGTGACCGCCGGACCCCGACGGTGCCGTCGCCACGAAGAACGCCGGCTGCTGTTCGATCCAGGCCGCCAGGTCGTCATCGATCCGTTCGAGCGTCGCTGCCATCCGACCAGTGTGCCCGCGCCTCCCGGAGGGCGGTCAGGCCGAGGGTGTGGCGAGCACTCCGTCCAGTCCGCTGGCGTCGGCGGCCTGGCGGGCGTGGTAGCTCGAGCGGGTCAAGGGGCTCGACTCCACGTGGGCGATGCCCATCGCCTCACCGGCCTCGCGGTACCGCTCGAACTGCTGGGGAGGGACCCATCGCGCCACAGGGAGGTGATGTGAGGTGGGGCGCAGGTACTGGCCGATGGTGACGATCTCGACGCCGATCCCGGCCAGGTCGGCCAGGGTCGTCAGGACCTCGTCGTCGGTCTCCCCCATGCCGACCACGAGGCCCGACTTGGTGGTGAGACCGGCGGCGCGGGCTCGGGCCAGCACGGCGAGCGACCGGGCGTAGCCGGCCGAGGGCCGAGCGGCCCGCTGCAGCCGGGGCACCGTCTCGACGTTGTGGTTCAACACGTCGGGCCGGGCCGCGAAGATCGTGTCGAGCGCGTCGGGCCGGCCCCGACAGTCGGAGATGAGCACTTCGACCTGCACATCGGGTGTGCGTCGACGGATGGCGGCCACTGTCGCCGCCATCGCCCCGGCACCCTCGTCGGGAAGGTCGTCGCGGGCGACGGTGGTCACGACGGCGAACCCGAGGCCCATCCGCTGCACCGCCTCGGCCACCCGATCCGGTTCGGTCGGATCGAGGGGCTCGGGTCGGCGCGTGTCGACGAGGCAGAAGCCGCACGCCCGGGTGCAGCGCTCACCATTGATCATGAAGGTGGCGGTGCCGTCGGACCAGCACTCCGACAGGTTGGGACACCCCGCCTCCTCGCAGACCGTGACCAGGCCGAGGTCGCGCACCGTGCGCTTCACCCGCATGGTCGCCTCCCCGAGGCTGACCCGGGCCCGCAGCCACTCGGGCGTGCGAGTGCCGAGCGCGCGACCGTCGGCGACGCCGGCCGCGGCCAGGCGTCCCCGGAGCCGCAGCGACGGTCCTTGGACGGGCACCTCCGGCCCGGCCTGCGGACCGCCGGCGGGACCGTGGTCGGAGGCCGAGCGCACGGGCGCCCCGGCCCCGAAGCCACGGCTGAACAGCGAGAGATCGTCGTCGTCGCCTGCACCGGCCCGCCACACCACGTCGGCCCGCTCCCAGGTCCGTCCCTCGGGCGCCCACCGGGCCACGGCCCGGGCCACGAGGGCGTCGACCGCTTCGTGCATCGAGACGTCGATGCCCTCGGCGGCCAGGGAGGTCACGGGCATGTCCGAGATGCCACAGGGGACGATGTGTCCGAACATGGCCATGTCGGGGGCAACGTTGAGGGCGAACCCGTGCATCGACCGCCCCCGGCTGAGGCGGATGCCGATGGCGGCGATCTTGCGGGGCCGGCTCGACTCGGGAGCGACCCACACGCCCGGGCAACCGATCCGGCGGCCCACGTCATCGAGGCCCAGGTCGCCCAGCGTGTCGATCACCAGCTGCTCAACGGAGCGGACGTAGGCAACGGTGTCGGCCATCCCCCCACCCCGCTTGCCCGGCACGCTGAGGATCGGGTAGCCGACCAGCTGCCCCGGCCCGTGGTAGGTGACGTCGCCGCCCCGATCGGCCCGCACCAGCTCGGCGCCCACCGACTCCGGTGGCACGAGGATGTTGGCCTGGTCGGCACGGGCCCCGAGGGTGACCACGTGGGGATGCTCGAGGAGGAGGAGCCAGTCGTCCCGGCCCCGCTCGAACAGGGCGTGCTGCAGGTCGAGGGCCTCGCCGTAGGGCACCGTTCCGAGCCAGCGCACCCGCAACGGGCGCGCCGATGGCTCGGCGTCGGGTACCAGCGAGACCGGTTGCGCCACTACAGCTCGGCCTCCCACTCCCTCGTCTCGAGGATCTGCTTCACCTCACGCAGGAAGGCGGCCGCGTAGCCACCGTCGAACGCGCGGTGATCCCAGCTCATGGCGAGGAGCCCGACCGAGTGGATGGCGATCGACTCACCGCCGTCGGCGTCGGTGACCACGACCGGCTTTCGGTGCACACCGTCGGTCGAGAGGATCGCCACCTGGGGCTGGTTGATGATCGGCAGCACCAGGTGGCTGCCGAACGAGCCCGAGTTGGAGAGCGTGAACGTGCCGCCAGTGATGTCGTCGGCCGACAGCTTCTTGGTGCGAGCGCGGGTGGCCAGATCGTTGACATCCCGGGCGATCGCCCGGAGTCGCTTGTCGTCGGCCTCGTGGATGACCGGTGCCAGCAGCCCCTCGAAGTCCAGGTCGACGGCGATCGACAGATTCACGTAGTTGTGCACCACCAGCTCGCCGTCGCCGACCGAGGCGTTCATGTGCGGGAAGTCGCGCAGCGCGTCGACGACGGCGCGTGAGATGAACGGCAGATAGGTGAGTCCGAACCCCTCCTGCTCCCGGAAGCTCTCCCGGTGGCGACGACGCACCCGCTCGACGTTCTCGTAGTCGACCTCGACGATGGTGTAGGCGTGCGGTGAGGTCTGCTTCGACATCACCATGTGCTCGCCGGTGCGACGGCGGATGTTGTTCAGCGGCTCGACCGTGTCGCCGGTGCCCGAGCGGGGTGTCGGGGCGGCAGGACGGGTCGGTGCGGCCGCCGCCGGCGCGGGAGCCGCGGGAGTTGCGGCCGGAGCCGGAGTGGCGGCAGGAGCCGCTGGCGCGGCGGGAGTTGCGGCCACGCCCGAACGGATGGCCTGCTCGACATCGCCGCGCGTGATGCGTCCACCCGGACCGGTTCCGGGGATGGCAGCAGGGTCGAGGCCGTAGTCGTTGACCAGCTGACGCACGATCGGGGACAGCAGCTTGCCGGCCGTGCCCTCGGACGGGGTGCTGGCCGGGGCCGGGGCCGGAGCGGGAGCCGCCGGGGCGGGATCGGGAGCTGCCGGGGCCGGTTCGGGAGCAGCGGCCACGGCCGGTTCGGGGGCAGGGGCCGTCGGCGCCTCGGGCGCGGGAGCGGGAGCGGGGGCTGCGGGTGCCTCGGCAGCGGGTGCCGGCTCGGCACCGCCGTCGCCGACGACGGCGATCACCGTGCCGACGTCGACGGTGTCGCCCTCCGGAACCCGGATCTCGGTCAGCACGCCGGACACGGGCGACGGCACCTCGGAATCGACCTTGTCGGTCGACACCTCGAAGAGCACCTCGTCCTCGGTGACGGACTCCCCCACCTGCTTGAACCACTTGGTGATGGTGCCTTCGGTGACCGATTCACCGAGTTGGGGCAGCTGGATCTCAGCCATGGGGGACTCCTCCGGATGCGGGACGGGGTCGGGCGCCGCCGTGGGGGCGGATTCGGTTGGGGCGGACGCCGGACGGATGGGCGGGGTCGAGCGGATCGGATGGACGATGTGCTCGATCAGCGAGACGACCGACCTGGCCAGCTCACCGATCAGTCGGAGCACCGGATCAGCCGTGGAGCGAGCGGCCGGTCAGTGCGAGGACGCTCTCGCCGAAGAGCTCGCTGAGGGTCGGGTGGGGCTGGATGAACTGGGCGACGTCCTCGACGTTCGCCTCCCAGTTCACGGAGAGATAGGCCTGCCCCAGCTGCTCGGTCACCCAGGGTCCGACCATGTGGACCCCGAGGATCCGACCGCCGGTGCCGTCCGGACGCTTCTCGGCGATGATCTTCACCATGCCGTCGGTGTCGCCGACGATCATGGCCCGACCGTTGCCGGCGTAGCGGTGCTTGCTGACCACGACGTCGAAGCCGGCCTCCTCGGCCGAGGCCTCGGAGTGGCCGACGAAGCTCACCTCCGGGTGGCAGTAGATGCACCAGGGCACCTTGCCGTAGTCGACCGGGACAGGGTCCTCACCGAGGATGTCCTGGATGACGAGGATGCCCTCGGCGAACGCGACGTGGGCGAGGGCCGGGGTGTCGATCAGGTCGCCGAGCGCGTAGACACCCGGCTCGTCGGTGCGGCACCAGTCGTCGACCTCCACGTGGCCACGATCGCTCACCTTCACCTTGGTGTCATCGAGGCCGAGGCTGTCGGCCAGAGGCCGACGACCGACGGAGACCACGACGGTCTCGACGTCGATCGACTGACCGTCGCCGAACAGCACCTTGGTGCCGCCGTCGTGGGAGTGAGGCTCGTGGCCGCTCACGGTGACACCGGTGTGCACCGTGATCCCGCGACCCTTGAACGACTTGAGCACGACACGGGTGATGTCGTCGTCGAGCCCGGGGAGGATCTTCGGCAGCGCCTCGAGGATCGTGACCTCGGTGCCGAGGTCCGAGAGCATCGAGGCGAACTCGCAACCGATGGCACCGCCTCCGATGACCACCGCGGATGCAGGGAGCTTCTGCAGTGACAGCAACTCGTCGGAGGTGATCACCCGGGAGCCGTCGATCTCGAAGCCCGGGATGGTGCGGGGCACAGAGCCGGACGCGAGCAGAACGTGGGTACCGGTGATCTCGATGTCACCCGACGAACCGCCGCTGACCTTCACGAGATGGTCGGCGTGCAGGGTCCCGGTGCCGTCGTAGACGGTGACCGTCCGGCGCTTGAGCAGACCCGACAGCCCTTTGAAGAGATGGTCGATGACCTGCTGCTTGCGAGCCTGGGTCACGGAGAAGTCGAGCAACGGCTCGTTGGTGGTGAACCCGAAGTGGTCGGAGTCGACGATCGCGCGGCGGATGGCCGCCGTCTCCAGCAGCTGCTTCGCCGGGATGCAGCCGACGTGAAGGCATGTCCCCCCGACCTTCGTCTTCTCGACGATGGCGATGTTCAGACCAGCGGACGCGCCGTACAGGGCGGCCGCGTACCCCGCGGGACCACCCCCGATGATGACGACGTCGTAGTTCTCGGCCGTGGGGACCACCTCCTCTGTGGAACGCATCCGAGCCTACCCACGGTGACCAACCCCGAAATCGACCCGGGCGGCCCCGATCGCCGCCCCGGCGGGGCGTTCACCGGACGTTCACCAACCTCTCGCGCCGTGGGCGTCGGCGTGGGCCTGGACGCGCTAGCGGGTGGCGAGGAACAGCTGCGCAGCGAAGGCGATGAGCAGGGCGAGGCCACAGGCCAGGGCGAGGGCGATCAACTTCCGGGTGCTCATCGGACCTGGACACTACTGCCACGGCTCCGGGCCCGGAGCGGTGCCGATCGGCCCCGACGGGCATAGCGCGGCCGACTCCGACGTTGTGCCAACGCAGTGGACCACGTCGAGGAGCT